>JASBZK010000017.1 GCA_029983505.1 Porphyromonas sp. | reverse complement strand
CGGGCTTGGAATGAAGGAGCCATAGAGTTTGAGGACATCCCCCTCAAGCGTCTGCTTTCCGTGGTCTCCATGTGGTATGGCGTGAAGATAGCCGACCCGTCGGGTATCGCGGACTCTGCGCCTCTGACGGGATCACTTCGCCGCACTTCTCCCATAGAGGACATACTCAGCGCACTCTCGGAGACGACGGGCATTTCCCTCAAACTTGTCGGAGATACCGTGGCGGTGTCTCCCGAGAGGTAACCCGATTATCGAAGACCGGATCCTCTTTTCGCAGCAAGGAAACAAAAACCATTCTCAACCATATACTCATAAAATTACAGTCGCACGGAAATGATCAACAAAGCAACCCCTTGGAGGAGCACGGCACTGCTCACTCTCCTCTTGGTCCTTCTGCCCGGATTCAGACCGGTAGAGGATCCGGAGTACATTTCTCAGACCATATCACCGATGAGGGAACCCCTCAGTCAGGTGCAAGAGCCACGCGTCACGCTCGACTTGAAAGGTGCGTCTATGGGCGCATTTTTTGACGAGCTCAAGAAGCAGACCGGCTACGACTTCGTCTACTCTTCCGACCTCTTCAAGGATGGTGATATCGTCACAGTCAGCGTCACAAATGTGTCCCTTTCCAAAGTTCTTGAAGGTGTTCTCGCGAAGAAAGGACTTTCCTATTCCATCTCGGGGAAAATAGTAACCATCAAGGAGGTAAAGATTGGAGATGCGGAACCAAAGAGAAGGTTGACAGGAACTGTTATAGACGACACAGGGCTTCCTCTTTACGGTGCGACGGTGTATGTCGAAAAGTACAACCTATTTACTTTGACTGATTCGGACGGGAAGTATTCTCTCGAGGTTCCTGCCGGTGAAGCACTCGATGTCCGAGTTTCGATGACGGGAATCAACGAGGTACACAAGACCATTCCTGCTGGTGAAAAAGACTTCAAACTCGACGCCACTCTTGTCTCGGAAGTGGAGCTTGACGAAGTAGTTGTAACGGGGTTTGTGGCTAAGTCAAAGGCAAGTTTTACCGGCTCAGAGACGACCGTGTCCCAGAAAGAGCTTCTTTCCGTCGGAACCAAGAACCTTTTCCAAAGCCTGTCCGCATTCGTGCCGGGGATGGAGATTGTGACCAACAACCTTTCCGGTGCGGACCCCAATGCAAGACCGGAGATAAACATACGTGGACGGTCTAGCTTTGAAGGTGCTGCAAATATCCCGATCTTTATAGTCGATGGGGCTCAGATGACCCTTGATTACATCTACGATATGGATATGCACGACGTGGAGAGTGTCACTGTCCTTAAAGACGCCTCTGCCACTGCACTCTATGGTGCCAAGGGATCTGCCGGTGTCGTGGTTATCAAAACGAAGGCACTGCCTGGCGGAAAGCTTAGGTTCAGCTACTCGGGAACGGCCAGGTTCGGCATCCCGGATCTCACCGAGTACCACCTCCTCAACGCGGCAGACAAGCTCGAGTACGAACGCCTTGCGGGGCTCTACGATAGCGATGATGGGAAGGTTCGCTATACTTTGGATGAAAGCTACCGAAATCGTCTCACCCTCGTGGCACGCGGCGTCAATACGGACTGGCTTGTAAAACCACTTCGGGTAGGTGTCTCGCAGAATCATAACTTGAGTGTTTCCGGAGGCGATGACTACGCGAGGTACAGTGTGGGACTGCGTTACAATAAAGATGAGGGTGTGATGAAGGGCTCTTATCGCGAACGCCTCTCAGGAAACTTCCGTCTCTCCTACAACACTGACCGGAGACTTTTTCTCTCCAATATGACGGCAGTTAACTACGTCCGCACTCAAGAGTCTCCCTATGGTTCCTTCAGCAGCTACACCATCCTGAACCCGTACGATACGCCTTACGACGAGAACGGTGATTTGAGACCCGTCTTGTCCTACAATATGACCAATCCTCTATATGAAGCTTCACTGGGAAGTTACGCCAATGGGGATAACCTTAATGTACTCAATAATACGGAGCTTCAATTCTGGGTTGGTGAAGACTGGCGCTTCGACGGCTCTTTTGCCATAAACATTACCAAGTTCGGCAACAGGCTCTTTGTCTCTCCTTTGTCCAAGAATGAACTTCTCAAGGTATCGGATATTTTTCAGAGGGGAAAGTTGAATGAAGGAGCAGGAAAGTCTCTGAATTACTCCGGAAAGCTTATGGCATCGTACAATAAGTACATCCTTGAGAAGCTCTTCCTTTCCGCAACCGTAGGAGCAAACATCGATGCGCAAAACAGCGACGATGCAACGTATCGGACAATAGGATATTTTTCCGAAAAACTCGCCCATCCCGCTTTCGGATCCGGTTACCCGGTGGGCGAAGGTCCGACGGGATCTGAGACCATAACCAATAATGTCGGCTTCTTTATCAATGCCAACACCATCTACGATGACCGGTATTTTCTGGATCTCATTTTCCGTTACGAAGGATCGAGTCAATTCGGGAAGAATAAGCGTTTCTCACCCTTCTGGAGTGTCGGTGCTGGATGGAACATCCACAACGAAGAATGGATGAAAGGATCGGGGTTCAATACCCTTAAGCTTCGCGCCTCCACCGGTTACACGGGTAACGTGTCTTTCTCTCCCTTCCAAGCTCTCACGACGCTTTCTTACGGCAATGGGTTGAACTACGGCAAAGGCATAGGAGCGATTCCCATTACGATAGGCAACCCCGATTTGCAGTGGGAACGGACCCTCAATGTGAACGTCGGTCTTGACGTTACACTCTTTGACGGCAGGTGGGATATGACCCTTGACGGCTATGTCAAGAATACGGACAACTTGCTCTTGGATGTCACCAAAGCGCCTTCCATCGGAGTTACCACCGCGAAGGAAAACATCGGATCCATTATCAACACCGGGGTGGAGTTGTCGACCCGTGTCGTCCCGATTCGGACAAACGATTGGCAGTGGTCGCTTTCTCTGAACGGAGCTTACAACAGAAATAGAATCGTCAAAATCTCTGAGGCACTCAAGAGACGAAACGAAGAAAACCTCAAGTCCGAAGGTCAACTTGCCCCTCTACCAATCTATGAAGAAGGTGGTTCTCTGAACGACCTCAAAGTGGTACCTTCTGCCGGTATCGACCCTGCGACGGGTAAGGAGATCTACATCAAGCCGGACGGAACCTACACATTTAATTATGACGACCGATATAAGCAGACATTCGGAGTCACAACTCCGCTCGCACTCGGCTCTTTTTCCTCATATCTGATATACAAAGGTTTCTCTCTGAATATCCTCTTCAGTTATACCCTTGGTGCCGTAGCTTACAATACGACGCTTGCAAGTCGGGTAGAAGGCAATGACCCCAGGCAGAATGCGGATCAGAGAGTCTTCGAGGATCGTTGGCGGACTCCTGGGCAACCGGCGCTCTACAAAGACATCGCCGACAGCTCCGTACCGCGACAGACCAGTCGCTTTGTGCAGACGAATAACACTCTTGAGCTCCGTACGGTTTCTCTCGCGTATGAGTTTGAGAGGGACATCATCCAACATATCGGGCTTAATCAGATGCGTCTGGAGATCCTTACCAATAATCTCTTCTATCTCTCGACGGTTCGCCAGGAACGCGGTCTTTCGTATCCGTTTGAACGCAGTTTCGAGTTCTCTATGAGATTCTCTTTCTAACCCTCCTACCTACACAGAAAATTATGAAGAGACATATATTGTCCATCGCCTTTCTTACAGGACTGGCTGTTGCGATCTCCGGCTGCAATAAATTCCTCGATGTCCAGCCCAAAGGGACGCTCACAAACGATGAGATGTTCTCAGACATCCAAGGCTACCGTGATGCTATGTACGGAGTCTATGCATCAATGGCAGATAGAGCACTCTACGGAGAAAATCTCTCCTATGGTTTTGTCGATAAAATCGGGCAGATGCTCGTGAACCCCAATCCCACGCTTAATGACATCAAGATTTCCGAGTACCGTTACTTGGATCAGGCGGTTCGACCTACAATAGACCAGATATGGAACTCAGAATATGCCGTAATCTCCTACGTCAATAATATTCTGACTAAAGCTGAGGAGACGAGCATCACCCATGAGGATCTAAAGCTGATCCGGGGCGAAGCCTATGGCGTGCGTGCCTTCCTGCATTTCGATCTTCTTCGTCTTTTCGCTGCGGATTATATCCAAAAGGCTTCTTCCACCGGCATTCCTTATGCCTACTCCTATGACTTGAAGAATAAAACACTTTTTCCCTTGAAGGATGCTTATGCCAATGTCCTTAAAGATCTCGACCGGGCAGAAGAACTCCTGGCCAATGACCCGATGGAGATGTCGGATGTCGCCAAGTCTGTCGGTCCGTCGGCTTATAGGATGAGCCGCTATGTGCATTTCAATAGGTTCGCTGTCGACGCCTTGCGTGCAAGAGTATACCGGGCTATGGGCGATTACGGAAATGCAGCTAAGTATTCTGCCAAAGTTATCAATGAGGGCAGCTCCCGTTTCACTCTTGCCAAGCCCGGAAATTTCACGACCGTCAGGCGCTTCCCAGCAAATGGCGAACTCATTTTCGGTCTCTTCACGAGTAGGCTCAATGAGACTATTTCCTCCCTTTTCATAGGCGCCAATGGCGGGACTATTTCGGTCGGCAGTGGTGAAATCGCCGAAGGTCGCAGGGATCTCGACAAACTGTACGAGACCGTAAACTTTAGTGCGTCCAATACAGACACGCGCTATGACACCTACTACAAGCACGAAGTCTCCGGGACGCTCTTCACGCGACTTTTGGCAAGTTCCACAGAGAAAGTAAATGCGCCCCTTACCGGCGTAACCTTGATTCGTTTGCCGGAAATGTACCTTATACTTGCGGAGGCTCAGTATGGGACTGACCCGTCCAAGGCGATCGAAACACTCAATGCCTTGCGTGCCTCCAGAGGTCTAGAGCCTCGTCTCGTGTCAAACTATGCGACACAAAGTGACTTCAATGCCGAACTTCTCAAAGAGCATATGAGAGAGTTTCCGGGCGATGGGCAAGTGTTTTTTGCATTCAAGCACTTTAATATCCCACTCAAGGCCTTCAATGGCGTTAATGACATAGAGCCGTCGGATGCCAAGCTGACCCTTCCGTGGCCCGAGCTTGAGAAGCAATTTGGTTCCGTGGGTAAAAAATAAGACAACAAACGTATTATGAAACGATATCTGACGTTCCTCATTTCTTTACTGTTGTGTGGTTGGACTTTCTCCGCCTGCAATATGATTTCTTACCCGGGCGAGTACAAGACTGACGGCTTTTATGATGCTGAGAGGCAGGCCTATTTCGATTTCGGGAAAGAAAATAAGGACACTGTTGCCTATGTGTCCTTCAGCCTCAAACCGATTGAAGAGTCGGAGGCTGTGGTAGAAGTACCGGTTCGCTTGGTGGGTACGCCATCCGACCATCCCATATCCATCGGTGTCGAGGTCGTGGCGGATAAGACTTCCGCGCAGGAAGGCACACAATACGAGATAGTGGACAAAATGGTTACTTTTCCAAAAGACTCCCTGAAGGCCTTCCTAAGGGTCAGACTACTGCGAGCAGGTGTGGGCGAAAAAGCCGAAGACCGTAAGGAAATAGTCCTGAAGCTTGTCGATACGGAGGACTTGAAGGTCGCCTTTTCGGACAAAAACGAATTCAAAATCCGTTTCGACAACTATTTTGACACTTCCGCTTGGGAGATGCAATGGAATGCCTACTACAGCCCTATGCTGGGCGAGTTCAATCGGACTGTCTTTATGAAATTGCTAGAGTTCTATCACTTTGATGCCGCAGCTCTCGAAATGGATTTCTGGCAACCGACGATGCTCTCCTACTGGGCGAAGACCAAGAAGTTTTTTGAAGACCATCCGGAGTACGGCATCGAAGTCTTTTTCCCGGACTATCTCAAACTTTACACAGATTTCTGATCCGTGTTGTCTCGAATAATCAGATAAAAGATAAAGACACCCCGTGCCAAACCTCGACCAAATTTTTGGATAGACCGAGGAAATCGCCTCGGTACGTATGACAAGAGAACTTAGGTCTGTGTCCGAAAGTTTTTTCGGTCTGACCGAGATTTCCACGGCACGTCAACCACAGCAAACGAATAACCCCCTCTTAGTTATGAAACAATACCTATCTCTGGCGTTTACGCTCGTCTTGGCATTCGGTTCGTCCGGATGCTTCAGAGATGATTCTACAGATCCGTCCAACCCGATTTCGGAGTTGACGGCTTCCACAACCCTTTCGGAGAAATACGAAACGGTAAAGGACAAAACCTTCGTCCTCTCTGCTCCGGAAGTAACTCAAACCGACCCCTCCAAGGAAATTACCTATGAGTGGGAGATAGACTACAAGGTCGTTTCCAAGGAGAAAGAACTCAGATACTTGGGAAATAAATATGGCGAATTGCCCGGCCGTCTCGTAATTTCCAATGGCGACACCCATATCACGCAGTACTTTAAGCTTAATGTACTCTATGCGTACGGGACAGGAATATATGCGCTCGCCGCACAAGACGGGAAGACGGTGCTGAGCTATATCCCGTTTCGGAACGAGGCAGAACCTTATCTCGACATTCTTCGGTTAGAAAATCCCGATAAGGATTTTGGCAAAGAGCCTGCAGCTGTCCATTTCCAGAGCTCATACGGAAAGGACGTGGTTTATCTCTCGACCAAAGACCCGAACAAACTCTATATGTTCGAGGCTAATATGATGACACTTCTTCAGGAAGTCCCCACCCCACGGAATGGTATCGCCATCGACTACATCACAGATAACGGCAACGAGACTTCGGTGTCTGTGGTGGAAGGGGGACGCCTTGCCGTCATAAGCAGAGATAATGCGATTTTTAATAATTACAGATTTGCGTATTCGTTTATTCCCAAAGGTATCGCATCACTGTCCAACAAAATCCTCTACATTCCTTCTCCCAGGAACGGATACCTCAATAGCACGCTGTATTTTGATAACGGCTCGGGGCGTTTCGTTTCCTTCGACGAGGTGTCACAGGGTGGCACTCCCAAGTTTATTCTTGAAAAGGAACTCACAGGATTGGATCTCGTGGATATGGATCTCGTCCAACATAAGCACGAGGTGGTCGCGGTATGTACGGATCGTACCTCCGGTGCAGTTTGTTTGGCGTGGTTTACCCCCGGAACCTATGAGACTTACGGTTCCGGCTACAAGCCCGAAACTCCTGCGATTAAGGACAAGCGGGAAGTGCCGGTTTCTGCACATCTTTCAAAAAAGTCTGAAATAGAAATGTCTGGAACCACAAATCTCCTTTTCTATTCGGATGGCAGTAACCTCTATGCTTATTCCGTAACCTCCAAAGGCAATTTCCCAAAGACACCCATCTTTTCCACAAGCCCGGACGAAGTCATTTCCGACCTTCTCTTCAGCAAGGATGAGGGTACGCTTTATATCGCCGCCAATGGTTCCGGTGAGAATCGCCCCGGGAGTATCTATGCCATTGATGTGAACCAAAAATATAAGCCCCTGTGGGCAAAGAAAAACATCACAGGCTACATCAAACAGCTTTTTGAACGACCCTGAAACAGATAAAACGACCTAATGAACCATTTGGCAAAAACCGTGATGATCGGCTTGCTCCTCTTGGGCTCGCCTTCATCTGCGCTAAAGGCACTTGCTCAAGAAAAAGAGGGAGACAAGTGCACCGAGAAAACGGAAGACAAAAAGAAAGAAGACGAAAAGGAGGTTTCCGACTACGACAAGCTCTTCAAGGACAAAAAAACGGAGACGGCAAAGAGCGCATTTCTCACGCTCCACAAATTCGGGAACAAAGTGTATGCAGAGTTTCCGCTCAAGAACGTCAACCGTGAGATCCTGCTCGGGGCTACCGTAAGCTCCACGTCAGACGGAAGATTTGTCACAGTTGGTTTTAAAAGTACGGATCCCATCCACTTCAAATACGAGGTGGAAGGCAAGAAACTCATCTTTAAGAAGCCGAATGCAATCTTCCTCGAAGACTCGGGTGCGTCATCTTCCCGGAAGCGTGCACTCGCACTCAATTACGGAGATCCCAAGATTTTCGGCTTTGACATCGAAGCTTATACTCCGGACAGTACGGCTGTGGTTGTAAACCTTACGGATCTCATTGCGAGGCCGAATGGCGCAATAACGGTCATCCCGGAGTATGCGGGGGACCTCAAAGTTACCGCTTCACCAAAGAGCGAACTTTCGTTCGTTAAGAGCATCAAGGCATTCGACACTAATGCTTCGGTGCGGAGCGAGTTCAACTATATGGTAAGCGCCTCCCTAATGGGAGTCGCACCTGTGATGACCGATTACCCGCTCTCCGTGGAAGTAACATTTTCTATGTTGATGTTACCGGAAAAGAAGATGACACCGCGTGTGGCCGATGCTAGGATAGGGTATTTCTCGTCTCGCAAATCCACCTTTTCAAGAGATAAAGAATATCTTGCCGATGTGTACCTCTCGCACCGGTGGAATCTTGTTCCATCGGATGTGGCGGCCTATGCTTCCGGAGGGTTATCCGAGCCGGTTACTCCCATCACCTTTTACCTTGATTCCGTCTTTCCGACTGCATGGAAGGAGCCGTTGAAAAAAGGTATCCTGAGGTGGAATAAGGCTTTTGAAAAGATCGGTTTCAAAGATGCGATCCGTGTCAGGGAGTTTCCGACGAAAGAAGAGGATCCGGAGTTTGACCCGGATAATCTCAAGTATTCATGCATACGGTATGTCCCTACGTCTACCGAAAATGCTATGGGTCCCTCTTGGGTCGATCCGCTTACCGGAGAGATTCTCAACGCCTCCGTTCTTGTATATAATAATGTGGAGAACCTGCTCTACAAGTGGCGTCTCACACAGACTGCCGCAGTTGATCCGAGGGTACGGGGCAACAGACTGCCTAAGGAGGTTTTTGATGAATCACTTGAGTATGTTATTGCTCACGAAGTGGGACACACCCTTGGGTTGATGCACAATATGGGTGCCTCGTCGGCTTACCGCACGGATGACCTTCGCTCTGCCTCATTTACCCGGAAGAACGGAACCACGCCGTCCATAATGGATTATGCACGGTTCAATTATGTCGCACAACCAAAGGACAAAGGGGTAAGCCTTACTCCTCCCGATCTTGGAGCATACGATTACTACGCGATAGACTGGGGGTATCGTTACTTCCCGTCTTTTCCAGAAGATATGAACCGCCAGTCAAAAGAACTGGAAGCTTTTGTGGATGAGAAAACGAAGAATCCGCTTTACCGCTACAAACCGCAACAGCTTATGGGCTATATCATCGACCCTTTTGCTGTTGCCGAAGATCTCGGGGATGACCCGTTGAAAAGTAGCGAATACGGAATTAAGAATCTACGGTATATACAGAAACACTTCTCGGAATGGATTACGGACGATGAAGACTCCGAGAGAAAGAAGGAGATAGACCTCGCCATAGCCCAGCAGTATCACCTCTACGTAAAGAACGTAATGAACCAAGTGGGCGGTATCGATGTGAATATAGCCAAAGAGTCTTCCGATTTGCCGAGATACAGGGTCTTGCCACGCCGGGTGCAACGCGAAAGTTTCCTTTGGGCAATTGATCAAGTAAAGCACTTTACAGACTACGCGGATCGGGATTTTGAGCGACGGAACAGGTTGGAGATTAGTTATTATGATCAGCTCCTTGAATTTCTCGTCATGGATCTTTTCCGACTCAGGGCACGGGTCCTGACGGCATCTCATCTTGACCCGGAAAGAAGCTATGGAGAGGAAGAATTTCATTACGATCTTTTTGAAGGCGTTTTCTCTAACACCCTCGCCGGCAGACCTCTTTCTCCTTCCGAAGAGTACTTGGAGAAAGCTTACGTGGACAATGCTATCGGCTATGTAGTGACAGGGAGTAATAAAGGGGGTGTGTCGATGCCTTCTGCTCTGACTGTGATGCCTGAAAATCTTGGTCTGTACCGGAGAACTTTTTCGGTCTGTCCCGGTGATTTTTTCGCCCGAACCGACGAAGTCTCCCCGGTTCGACCAAAAACCAGAGACCCGCAGGCGTTTGACGGAAAGGTGGCTTTCGGTAACCCCGACGGGAACATCTATCCGGTCTTTAATCTCGAAGAGATTGACCATGCAGAGAGGTACTTTTACGATGCGCTCTTACGCTTGAAACCGATTCTCGAAAAGAGGGTTATGGATGCCACAGATACCGGACTCAGGGCTCATTATGCCCTCTTGTTGCACAAAATAAAAGGAGCGCTTGACCGCAATGAGTAATATAACGAAACAGAAACTCTTCATCCCGATATTGCTTGCGTTTGCTTTCCTTGTGTCTTCGACTGCACTCTTTGCCAAAGAAAAAGGGAAGGAAAAGAGTGCTTACGAAAAACTCCTTGGAGAAAACACGGAAACACACCGAAGCCCTTTCCTAACCTTGCACAAAAAAGAGGGGAAACTATACTTCGAGCTTGATCGCAAAACGCTCGGAGGCGATTTTCTTGCAGCAGGAGCGGTCTCCTCTGTCTCCACACCTCAGGTTGGTCTCACGGGTTTCAAGATATCCGGACCGCTTCATATGCGATTCGCAATGAAAGACTCTGTCGTGGTTCTTTCTCTTGTGAATACGGAGTTTGTCTATGACAAAAGCAAATCACATCTCGCAGAGTCAAGCCGGCTTAATTATGGAGACGTGACGATTGAACGCTTTAACGTCGTTGCTTTTTCCCCAGATTCGGCTTCTGTAGTAATAGACGTGACGGACTTTTTGACAAAAGACAATCGCTACTTTGATTTTAAGCCCAGAGCAGCGGTCGGCACACCCGTTTCTGCCGAGCCTCGTCCAAACCTTGACCGCATCACGGAAATCAAGGCATTTAAGGACAACGCAACGGTGAAGGTATCCCGTACATATTCTATTTCCACGAATGGATCGGATGGTCGCAAACTCTTGGATAAATACCCCGTGACGTATGAAGCTGTCCTGAGTTTCTTTAAGCTGCCGGAGGATCAGATGACTCCCCGGCTGAGCGATGCCCGAATCGGTGTCTTTCAGAATTCCAAGATGTTGGTCGATCCGGAGACCGGTCTCATCAAAGAGAAGACTTTTGTTAACCGCTGGGACGTGACCCCGTCAGATGTTGAGGCTTACAAGAGGGGGGAAGCGGTCTCTCCCCGAAAGCCCATCGTATTCTATGTCGATACCGTTATCCCCAAGGATTGGATTCCCGCGATCAAAAAGGGAATACTGCGGTGGAATGCGGCGTTTGAGAAGATAGGTTTCAAGGACGTGGTCAGAGTGAAAGATTTCCCCACTCCAGAGGAGGATCCCGAGTTCGATCCGGATAACCTTAAGTATTCGTGCATCCGCTTTATTCCTGTAGAGATTCAGAATGCAATGGGACCGTCGTGGACGGATCCTCGCACAGGTGAAATCATCAATGCCGGAGTATTCGTCTATGGGAACGTGCTTGAGCTCGTAGACAACTGGCGCTTCGTCCAAACCTCCCAGTTGGACGAGAGAGCGCGTACCGGGAGAATGCCCGACGAAATTCGGTTTTCGACTCTTGAGTATGTCATCGCACACGAGATAGGACATTGCCTCGGCTTTATGCACAATATGGCCGCTTCATCGACCTTCCCTACCGATTCGCTGAGGTCGATTCCTTTTACCCGAAAGTATGGTACGACTCCATCCATTATGGACTACGCTCGTTTTAACTACATCGCGCAACCTGGGGACGAGGGGGTAGCTCTGGAACCGCCGTACTTGGGCGTTTATGACTATTTCCTTGTAGATTGGACTTATCGATACTTTCCGGATCTGAATGGAGACTTCATCAAAGAAGATCGGGAGCTCCGAAAAATGGTGGACAGTCATGAGGGAGATCCGCGTTTTCGCTACGTGATGCAGCAACTCGAACAACGCGTGGATGCAAGCGCGGTGGAAGAGGATCTTGGCGATGACCCGGTTAAGTCCGCCGAGTACGGATTAAAGAACCTTAGATACATCATCCCTCATTTGTCTGAGTGGGTCAAGGATGATGAGACGAGTCAACGGAAGCAGTCTCTTTACTTGGGGATAATGGAGCAGGCTTATCTTTACCTGAACCGTGTGGCTATGAACATTTCCGGTATTCGTCTCAACCAATCTTCCGAAAAATCGGGTATTCCGAGGTATTTTGTCATACCGAAGGAAGAGCAACGTCGCTCCTTGATGTGGCTGTTGGAGCAAGGGCTCACCATCGGGTCTATGTCAGACCCGGTTTTGGAGTCCAAACTTTATGGAGCGGGGGGCAAACCTTTCGACACGCTCGAAAAGTTAACTCGAAAGTTGGTCGTGTCTCAAGTTAATAAGGTTTATATTTCCCATCATCTGGATCCGGAGTCTTATTCCCCGGAGGAGTACTCCGAGGACGTGTACAATTTTGTCTTTCACAAGACTCTTTGTGGAGATGAAAGTTTGACAACTGCCGAACGCAATTTTCAGAGAGAGTATGTCAAGAGTTTAGCGAATATTCTCAAGTCTTCAAAAGCACCTTCAATGCCTTTTGCTCTTTCCAACGGGGAGACAAATGCGAAACGTTTCTGTACGCATTCCGGATGTCACCCGGATGCCGGGACTGCATTAGGGTTCGGTACCGGCTATGGCGAGAGTGAACACTTGTGGACGAATACGATTGTCGGAGGAGAGAAGTTTTTCGTGTACTTCGGTCAGAAGGCCATTGACCTCCTTTCGGATGCGCTTAAGGTGACCGCCGATGCCGAGCTTAGGGATCATTATGCATACCTCCTTAGGGAACTAAAAAGAGCCGCTAAAACCAAATGACAGTTTTTCTGTATACCCCGGGATAAAAGAAATATCCCTTTACAACGTTATATGAAAAGGCTTCTGCACGAAGATGTGTGGGAGCCTTTTTGCTTAGTGATGGAGGGGATAAGACAATCGTGTGCAGATGCGCCGAAGAATCTTGGGCAATACACGCAAAAATCCCGACCGATAAACGCCAAAAGTTTTGACCGACGTACCCGAAAATCTTGGTACGTGTCTCGCATTTGTCCCGGTCTGTATCTCAATGAGGGCGCGGTCTGTACCTTTTACTTATTTCGGTCTGTACCTCATCCGGACGGGTGTATTTACCGGATGGGAAGGTAGGGCGAGAGGCGGAGCGAATCATCGCGAGTGAAGGATCCGGACTTCATCAGAAGGGGCCAGGTGAGCGAGTCCCCTTTCTGAATCAGACGCAAAAGTGCGTCCCTTTGCCTGAAACTAAGGTAAGGGTGCCGCCCGATGCTGTCGGGGGAGAGAAAAATCGAGCGGGGTGCGGAGCCGACGGTGAAGTAAGGTGCGATCCCCTCGTACCGCTCCCGATCCATCCCGTAGACCTCTTGAAGCTGTTCTTTGGCATAAAAGCCGCCAAGCATACAGCGGTACTTCCAGATGCGTCTCGAAAAGGAAGGTCCTATGCCAGGGACTTTGACCAAGTCTAAGGTGTCGGCAGTATTGAGGTCCAGAGTTTGCCCCTTCGAGAGTTTGACAGAAGCCTTCTGCTCCGTCATCCACTGCGGGGGACCGGGGTAGCGGTCGGTGGTGAGGAAGCTTTTTTTATGCGCCCGAAGTCCTTTTCCTTCGGGCGTAGTGAGGGTATCTGTGAAGGTCCCGAAGATGGTGTCGTTTTGGTCGGAGGAGAGAGATTCCGGCGAAGAGGCATAGCGATCCGGCCGGGTGGCACTGTAGAGGGCAAAACTGCCGAGAGCGAGTGCCAAAAGGAGCAAGAGAACCCTATCGCTCTTCGTTAGTTTCATGGCGTTCTTCGGAGATGATGCGCCCGTCGCTGAGCCTGATTATCCTGTCGGAGATGGCAGAAATAGTGTCGTCGTGTGTGACGACGACGAAAGTCTGCCCGAGCTCCCTGCGGAGGGTGTCGAAGATATGGTGCAACTCGAGCTTATTGGCGCTGTCGAGTGCGCCTGTGGGCTCGTCTGCGAATATGATGTCGGGACGATTGACGAGTGCCCTCGCTACTGCCACACGCTGTTTCTCTCCTCCGGAGAGTTGATTCGGGCGATGCTTGAGACGCTCTTTCAGCCCCAACTTCTCCAGAATATCCCCTGCCCGGGTCATCGCATCTCTTGACTTCAGACCGGAGATCATAGCGGGTATCGCGACATTCTCTTGGGCGGTAAACTCCGGCAAAAGTTGGTGGAACTGGAAGACGAAGCCGATCCGCTTATTCCGAAAATCGGCCACCGCATCTGGAGAGAGCCGAAGCACATCCTGTCCCGCGATCTCGACACTCCCGCGATCCGGGCGGTCGAGTGTGCCGAGGATCTGCAAAAGCGTGGTCTTGCCCGCGCCACTTGCGCCGACTATGGCGACAATCTCACCCCGGTGTACTTCGAGGGAGATGCCCTTCAGAATCTCAAGGTTGCCAAATCTTTTGGTGAGTCCTGTGGCTCTTATAACCGTCTCACTCATTTTCCCTCCTTGCGCTCCGACAGCGCTTTTTTGAGCCGGCGCATCACTTCCTCCAGTACGGATCGTGAGGTACCTACGTTAAGGCGCATAAAGAAGGCTCCCCCCTCCCCGAAGGTCGATCCTTCGTTCATAAGGACGCCTGCTTTGCGGATAATGAACTCGTGGAGTTCGGTAGGGGAAGAGAATCCCGCCCTTCTGAAGTCAAGGAAGACCAGGAACGAGGCCTCCGGGCGGATCATCCCCACTTGCCCCTGCAACTCATCCCTAAGGAAATCTGAGACGTAGGCGACGTTCTTCTCGCAGTACGCAGAGGCCGCCTTTGCCCACCCTCCGGCGTGACGGTACGCGGCGATGACGGCATCGAACGTGAAGCAGTCTGCAGTAGAGAGATGGTTGGCTTCGAAGTAGCCGAAGACCCGTTTGCGGAGATCGGGATCCGGGATATACATATGGGAGGCAACAAGACCCGGCATATTGAAAAACTTGGAGGGAGCCATCAGGCTCAGCCCGACCTCGCGCGCCTCCACACCGATGGAGGGAAACGGCCGGTGCTTGTGGGCGAGGTATGTGAGATCCCCGTGGATTTCGTCACTGATGACCGTGACGCCGTATTTTTTTGCCAAAGCCGCTATGCGCTCCAATTCTTCTGTCTCCCAGACGCGACCTCCGGGGTTATGCGGGTGGCAGAGTACGAGTACTTTGCTCTCCTTTAGCGCGTCCTCGAGCCTATTCCAGTCGATGTAGTACCTTTCGTTTTTTATGAGCAAAGGGGCAGTCACTTCCCGTCTGCCGCTGCCGTTGATAACGTCGGCGAAAGGAAAATAAACGGGAGGCATAATGGCTACGCCGTCGCCTTTTTCGGTGAGGCACTCCAAGAGCTTGTAGAGGGCAGCCACGACCCCGGGCGTGAATTCGATCTCGGGGGTCTCTATCTCGAGATCATACTCCGAGCGAAACCACTCTTTCAGTGTCTCGTAGTATTCTTTCGGGGGGACGGAGTAGCCGAGGACGGGGTGCTCCGTGATGCGCTTAATGACTGCGTCGCGGATCACTTTCGGAGTCTCAAAGTCCATATCTGCGACCCAAAGAGGGATAATCTCTTCGTAGTCGCTTATGAGTCCCTGCGTGGCGGCGTACTTCGAGCTGTGGCTTCCTTTTCTGTCGACGACGCGGTCGAAGTCGTATGTCTCCTTGCTTGTATCTATCATATCCGGGTGGAAGTTCGTTATCGGTGAAACATAATGTCTCCCACAAATATACCCCTTTTCTCATTTCTGGAGAGGTGGGGCGGAAGTCCGGACTGCTGCGCTCTTCCGGCATTCTTTGACCCACAAAGAGGCGGAAACCTTGCACGTACCGAGACGATTTCGAGACACGTACCGGGAAGGAAGCGAGACACGGACCGGGAAGATCGTTTGGGTCTGTACCTCCCGATTTTCCCGGCTTGAGCTACGGCGGACGCGGGGCGGGCGAAGCTCCGACAGACCTAAGGGTAACTGCAGAAAAATCGTTACCTTTGCACGAACTATCCGATGGAGCCCGAGAGCCCCAAGTAGTGCATACCGTTTGAGATGACAGTTATGATAAAAAAAAGAGCCCTCTTACCCATTCTCTTGGCGCTGACTTTCCTATTGGGAAGTTGCTCCGAGTACCTGAGGGTGCAGGAGAGTACCGACGTGATGGAGAAATACTCCTACGCAAAGAAGTACTACAATAGCAAGGATTACAAAAAAGCGGCTGAGCTCCTCGTCGTGGTGGCTCCGTATCTGCAGGGAACCAAAGACGGCGAAGAGGCTGCGTACCTCTTGGCTCAATCCTACTACGGGGACAAGTCCTACGAGGACGCATACCGCTATTTCGTCCAATACTACAAACAGTACCCGAATGGCGAGTACGCCGAGCTGGCACACTTCTACGCCGGGTACGGTCTGGCACTCGATCCTCCGGATCCCCGCCTCGACCAGTCTCAGACCTTGAGCGCCATGAAGGAGTTGCAGGGTTTTGTCGACAGCTATCCAAAGAGCGAAAAGGCCCCCGAAGCGCGGCAGAAGCTTTTCGATCTCCAAGATCACCTTGCGCACAAAGAGTTGCTGAACGTGGAGCTGTACTACAACCTCGGCAACTACCTCTTCAATAACTACGAGAGTGCCATCGTAACCGCGAGAGAAGCCCTGAAGAGCTACTCGCTCACGAAGTATGCGGAGGATCTCCACTACTACATCGTGGCATCTATGTATCAGGTAGCCAAGAACTCGGTTCTCTCCAAGCAGCAAGACCGGCTCCGCGAGCTCCGCGACGAATACTACAACTACATCAACGAATTTCCTGAAGGCAAACACCGCGCGGAGCTGGACAAGTACTTCGCGTATGCCGAGAAGTACATCAAAGACGATCTCAACCAATAACGGCCTATGAATAAGAACAAAAAGAAATCCGTCCCCCAGACGACCATAACGCGCGACCTTGGCGAATTCAGCCAGAAAACCGGCAACCTCTACGAGTCCGTCATCATTATGGCCAAGCGCAGCAATCAGATTGCGGCAGCCACGAAGCAGGATCTGGAGACCAAGCTCCAAGAGTTTGCCACCTACTCCGACGGAGCGGACGAGGTGCAGAATAACGAAGAACAGATAGAGCTCTCCAAGTTTTACGAGAAGCTCCCCAAGCCCGTACTCGTAGCTGCAAAAGAATTTCAGGACGACGAGCTCGTTTTCTCGAACCCGATGGAAGAACCGGGTGACGACGACACGGAGGAATCCCTGTAATCACACTCCGCTCTTTCCGGCACGGGGACCTGCTGCAAAACGAGACACGTACCGAGACGATCTCCCGGTACGGACATAGCGCAGAAGGAGACCCGTACCGAAAAAATGTACGAGACACGTACCAAAATTTGAGCCAAGGCTCTACGCACTTACTTTTTATGATCCAAAGAATCCAGACCCTCTACCTCCTATTATCGGGACTTCTGATGCTCATCCCTTTATTTCTGCCGGTTCTGGCCGTCGTCGTTCCCGACCTCGGTGCCGTCTACCAGATGGGGTCGGCGGGAGTGGAGTCGCCGAATGGAGACGCGGATCTGATCTACCCGGCTTGGGCGCTTTTCGGACTCAATATCCTCATCTCCATTCTGAGCTTCGTCGCCATATTTCTCTACAATAAGCGCAGCTTGCAGATGAGGGTGACGATGTTCGGGCTGATATTGAAGGCGGGCTTTTATGCACTTCTTGTGTTTTACGTCCTGCAGTTCCAAGGCGCCCTTGACGCAGTCTCGGAGATCTCGATCCGTCCGTGGGTCGCCGTGCCCCTCGTCTGTATGATTCTCGACTACCTCGCGCACCGCGGCATCGCCATTGATGACCGCACGATCCGGTATATGGATCGTCTGAGGTAAAAATAAGGTTCCTTTACCATGACCCTTCCCGCTATCATTCTTCTTGCCGTGCTTCTGGGTGCGGTGCTTTTAGCCATCCGTTATCTCGGAAAATACCGCAGAGAGACGGAAGGCACTCCTAATGAAGTAAAGATGTGCGAAGTCACGGGGGACGCATGCTTCGGTGGCGCATACTGCCACGTACGCCGTCACCTCAAAGCAGAGCGTAATCTGCCCGAATACTACGAAGACGAAGAGCTGGACCGCTTCCGCGGCAAGAAACCGGACGAATACACAGAGGACGAGACGAAAGAGTGGAGGGAAGTCCTCGGCACACTGAGACCGGATGAAGTCCTCGGCTGGGTGGGCAGCATCCACCGCAGAGGACTGCACATCCCGACCGGACTCCGCACAGGGCTGAAGTCCGTACTCTCTGCGGACTGAGATTGCTTTCTTTTGCCCGGATGAATCCTTTCGCATACGATTTTTTCCTCAACGCCTTCAATGCGGTCATCCTGACCGGCATCATCACGGGCATCATAGGCAGCTATATCGCTACGCGAAGGATGGTTTTCATCGCGGGTGGGATCACGCACAGCTCGTTTGCGGGGTTGGGGTTCGGTTTTATGACGGGTCTCTCGCCGCTTTTCTTTGCAGTGGTGACCGCGGTACTCTCCGGGCTTGGCGTCGATGCGCTATCAAGACGGGGTACCGTCCGGGAGGACTCTGCCATCGCCGCGGTATGGAGTCTCGGGATGGCCTTGGGCGTCCTCTTCATCTTTATGACCCCGGGGTACGCCCCCTCTCTGTCGGCCTTTCTCTTTGGGAATATCCTCCTTGTCTCGGGCGTCGATCTCGTCTACCTGGGACTTTTTCTCGTACTCTCTTTGGCATTTGTGCTGAGCAAATTTAGGACGCTGCTCTATGTGTCGTTCGATCCGGAGTTCGCTCGGACGCGAGGCGTGAACGTACACTTCTACCAGACGGCTATGATGATCTGGTTCAGCGTCGGTATCGTCTTGAGCATACGCGTGATGGGCATCATGATGCTGATGAGTATGCTTGCGCTTCCGCAGATGACCGTCGGGCTCTTCACGTCGGACTTCCGCCGTCTCCTTGTCGGCTCATCTCTCCTCAGCGTCTTCGTCGTCCTCCTCTCGCTCTTCGGCAGCTTTTACTTCAATCTTCCTACGGGCGCGCTCTCGGTCGTCGTCCTGGCACTTCTCTTCTTCACCGCCAAGGCGGCAGGGGGAATCCGCTCCTCCAAATCGTAGTCCGCACAGGGTATGGGGGGAAAAGCAGGGACCATCCTCGCCGCACTTGTCTGCCTGTGTGCGCTCTCGTCGTGTGCCTTTCTGGAAAAAGCGAGAGTCTCCAACGAAAGGCTCTTTGCCGACCGAAAGCTCTCGGAGCTGGAGGACGCGGCACAAAGGCAGTTTGGCACGCTCCGAAACCGCACGCCCTACCCTGTCCTCACTAAGAAGCCGGACGACCTTGGCGATCTCGCGGGTACGCTGATGCGGTCCGGTGATGCTTCCGAAATCGTCCGCTACGCCCGCCTGACGGGTGACGGACTTCTGATGCTCCGGTATGCGCCGGAGAGCGACACCCTTTTGCAGGCAGAGGGCTTTCTCCTCACGGGGAACGGCGGGGAGGCACTCCGGCTCTTGACCGGGCAAAAGGACAGTCCCCTGTACCCGTATGCCCTCTTGTCCGTCGGCGACACTGTGCAGACCGTAAGTGCGATAAGGGCACTGCTCGCGCCTCACTCGAAGCTGAAGCCGGGCGTACGGCTCGCCCTTACCCGCACGCTCTCCAGACTCCTACCCCGTGACCCGGGCGTCCTAACCGCCCTATCCCGTGAGACGCCAAACGAGGCGGAGAAAAATTACCTCTCGCTCAAAGAGAAAATCCTCTTCACGGAGTCCGACAGTGCCGTACTAAGGGAGTCCGTGTCCCTTTTCCTCACTATGACCATCCCCGGAGACGCACGCGACGAGCTGGGCGCGCTGCTTATGCCCCGACTTTTGGACTCGGGACTTCTTGTCGAGCTCTATGATGTCCGCCGCGCCCTAAGCCCGGATGTGGGGAACGTTTACCCCTACGCTCAGCTCGAATGGCTCACCGACGAGATCGAGACCCTCAGAGCATACGAAAGGGCAGAAGAGCCGACCCTCACCGGCACAAGCACAGAGGGCGGGTCTTTTAGAGAGCGGTATGGCGACGTCGCCCGCGCCACCAACTGGGGTATGTCCTACGCCCTCTCCTCCTCTCGCACGGCTCCGCGTCCGAAACCCTCCCCGGGTCTCTACCGCCAAGTGAAAGAAAGGGTGCTGCACTTACTCAAATCCCCTTGACCCTTGTCTGTAGGCATTAGAGTGCTACACTCTCGGGAGGTACAGGCCAAAGAGAGCCCGAGATACAGGCCAAAAAGTAGAAGAGACACGTACCGGGAAGATCGTCTCGGTACGTGTCTCTTTTGGGCTTTGGTACAGCCGAATTTTTGTACCTTTGTGATGAGCCCTACTTATGGGTCTAATAGAGAAGCCCGAAAAGGGATCTCAAGGAAAAAATACTTACCCACACCCTGCGGGAGCGTCCGAATACGATCCGGCCGACCTCCGGGGAAGAAACGAAAAAGTACCGTATGACGACTTTTCCCAAGTCAAAAATAGCACTCCTGAGCTTCTGCCTTTCGCTCATCGCCCTTATGCTCGGCAGCTGCCAAAAGCAACGCATCTCCTACGTGGAGATGATCAACCGTGAGGACGGCGAGATTACCGATTTCTTCAATAAGCAGGGCTTCAGCCAAGCGGACGAATTTCCCACCGGTCTTGTCACGCCCGAGAAGACTTTCGTCAAAGTTACGGACGGGCTCTTTGTCCGTGTCGTAAAAGCCGGCACCAAAGCACCGGAGAACGGCAAGACGATCGTGGCCACACGGTTCAACTTCGAGAGCATATCCCCAAGGGCCACATTCTCCCACATCCTCTACGGACCTCAGTCCGGAGGTACGGATCCCCTGCCTTTCGTGTACTACGACACGCCGGAGCGCCTTGAGCTCTCCCCGAAAGCCTCGCCCGGAGAGTCCGTCAACCAACCTCTGCTCTGCCAAGCACTCCTCAGAGCCGTCAAAGTGGCGGGAGGCGACGGAGCCATCGTGCAAATCGTCTCCTCATTCCGCTACAATCCGTCACTGACCGCACAGGAAGGGATACCCGTGTATTTCAGCATCGTGGAGTTCAAGTTCGTCAAATGACGCGGAGTAGCTGTACCCAACCGAAGACCATAAAACATTCTCTAAATAACCTCAACTGATTATGAGCCTTTTAGCCTCTATTTCCGGCATACGCGGCACCATAGGCGGTGACGCGGACGACGGACTCAATCCCCTCAATATAGCGGCATTCACGGCGGCTTTTGCCGAGTTCTTGAAGACCCACTCGCCCGTCAAGAGCAGGAAAATAGTCGTCGGACGCGACGGTCGCATTTCGGGCAAGATGATCCAACGCATCGTCGTCGGCACCCTGCAAGCCCAGGGCTTCGACGTCGTGCGCCTCGGCTTTGCGACCACCCCCACGACAGAGATTGCCGTGGATCACGAAAAGGCCGACGGCGGTATCATCATCACTGCAAGCCACAACCCCCGGCACTGGAACGCGCTCAAACTGCTTAACCACAGGGGGGAATTTCTCTCGGCAGAAGAAGGCGAAGAGGTCCTCAGGATTGCGGAAGAGAAAGCGCTCTCCTTTGCCCCCGTCGATAACCTCGGCAGCATCGTCAAACGGGACTACACGGATCGTCATATCCTCGACGTCGTCACCTTGCCCGCTGTCGACGTGGAAGCAATACGGGCCGCAGGCTTCACCGTGGCCATAGACACGAACAACTCCGTAGGCGCCGCCATTCTCCCCGGCCTCCTCAAGTCGCTCGGCGTGAAAGAGGTCTATATGATCAACGGAGACATCACGGGGGACTTCGCGCACACGGCCGAGCCTCTGCCCGAGAACCTCACCGATCTCTCCAAGACTGTAGTCGGGGAAAAAGCGTCGGTGGGCTTCGCCGTCGACCCGGACGTAGACCGCCTCGCGATCATCAACGAAGACGGCACGCCTTTCGGCGAAGAAAATACCATCGTGGCGATAGCCGATTACCTTCTCTCCCTTAACCCCGGGGCGACGACGGTCTCCAATCTCAGCTCGTCGCGCGGTCTCAAGGACGTAACCCTCCGCCACGGCGGCAAGTACTTTGCGTCCAAGGTGGGCGAAGTCAATGTGGTCGAGAAGATGAAAGCCGTGGGCGCCCTCTTCGGAGGCGAAGGCAACGGAGGCGTCATCTACCCCGCCGCCCATTACGGCAGGGACGCACTTGTGGGCATCGCCCTTTTCCTCACCATTATGGCCAAAAAGTTCCTCAAGCCGACACAGATTTTGAGCCTCTTACCTCAGTATGCCATGGTCAAAAAGAGAGTAGACCTAAAGCCGGACACGAATGTGGACGAGATACTGAAGAAAGTCGCCACCGGCTTCAAGGATAGAGCCGAAGTGTCCACAGAGGAAGGCGTCAAGCTCGACTTCCCAGAGGGATGGGTACACCTCCGTAAGAGCAACACCGAGCCCATCATCAGGATTTACGCCGAGGGCAAGGATGTGGAAGCAGCCGGTGCCCTTGCGGACGAAGTCATCCGCCTGATGTAACCGCTTCGGGAGAGCCTGTACCCCCACTCCGGCGGGGTACGTACCCGGAGCGATGCGTAGGTCTGACCGAAAATAAAACTCCGACCGTACCGAGAAAAGACGCTCGGTCTGTACTAAAAAATAAAAGCCATGAGAATAGATAAAGAGCGCATCGTCGAGCGCTTCAAGAGATACATATCCGTCGACACACAGTCCGATCCCGAAAACGCCGACCATACGCCGAGTACGGAGAAACAATTTGACCTCGCCCGTCTGCTGAAAAAAGAGATGGAAGAGCTCGGACTTCGAGACATCACCCTATCGGAGGACTGCTTCCTCTTCGGCACCCTGCCCTCGAACGGTCTCGAAGGTCAGCCCGTTATGGGCTTCATCGCCCACATGGACTCCTCGCCCGATATGAGCGGCAAGGACATCAAACCCCGCATCGTCCACTACGAAGGCGGCGATATTCCTCTGGACGAAAAAGAGGGCATCACGCTCTCGGCGAAGACCTTCCCCGAGCTTGAGATGTACAAAGGCGGGGACATTATGGTTACGGACGGGCATACCCTCCTTGCCGCCGACGACAAAGCCGGCATCGCCGAGATTATGGAGGCCGTAGCGTACCTCACTGAGCACCCCGAGATCAAGCACGGCGAGATAAAAGTGGCTTTCACACCGGACGAAGAGGTCGGTACGGGAGCAGATCACTTTGATGTCAAAGCCTTTGGGGCAGACTTCGCCTACACGATGGACGGCGGGGAGATAGGTGAGCTCGAGTTCGAGAACTTCAACGCAGCCTCCGCCGTGATTCGCTTCAAGGGACGCAACGTCCACCCCGGATACGCCAAAGGCAAGATGGTCAATGCCCAGCACCTCGCTATGGAGTACCACAGCTATCTCCCTACCGCCTACCCCGAGAATACGGAAGGTTACGAAGGCTTTTACCACCTCACAAATATGAGTGGCACGGTCGAAGAGGCCGAGCTGCACTACATCCTCAGGGACCACGACAGGGAACAATTCGAGCTAAAAAAGAGCTCTGTCCTCGAGACCGCCAAGATTTTCAACGAGAAATACGGCGAAGGGACAGTCTCTGCAGAAGTCAAAGACCAGTACTTCAATATGCGCGAAGTAGTCGAGCCGAAGATGTACATCGTGAACCACGCGGCGGATGCGATGCGTGCACTCGGCATCACGCCGAAGATAGGCGCAATCAGAGGCGGCACGGATGGCAGCAAACTCTCTTTTATGGGTCTGCCGTGTCCCAATATCTTCGCCGGAGGACACAACTTCCACGGTCGGTACGAGTACCTGCCTCTCAATAACCTCTATATGGCGGCCGAGACGGTACTCCAGATCATCACCACCCCCGTGAACACCAAGTAACGAGCATTTTCTAAAAATCACACTTTACATTCAATCCCTTTCTACCTTATGGAAGAACAACTCAAAGTCACGCCGTTCCACGACATCCACGTGGCACTTGGCGCAAAGATGGCTCCTTTTGCGGGCTACGATATGCCCATCCAATACGAGGGCATCAATGCGGAACACATGGCCGTCCTCAATAGTGTAGGCGTCTTCGACGTCTCGCACATGGGCGGTGTCATCGTCAGCGGTCCGAAAGCCCTCGAATTCCTCCAAAAAGTCTGCTCCAACGACATCTCCAAGCTCGTCCCCGGCAAGGCGCAGTACAACTATATGCCCAACGACCACGGCGGCATCGTCGATGACTTCATCGTCTACTGCTTCGAAGATCACTATATGCTGGCCGTAAACGCCGCAAATATCGAGAAGGACTTCGCATGGCTCCAGAAGAACGCGTTCGAAGGCGTGGAACTCGAGAACAAATCCGACCGCGTCAGTATCCTTGCCATCCAGGGTCCGAACGCGAAAGCCACGATTCAGAAGGAAGCAGACGTGAACCTCGACGAGATTCCCTATTATTGCTTCAAAGAAGGACATTTCGCAGGTCTCGACGCCATCTTCTCAAACACGGGCTACACCGGTGCAGGCGGCTTTGAACTCTACTTCTTCGACCTCGGAAAGAACGCCGAAAAAGTATGGAACACGCTCTTTGCGGCAGGCAAGGAATTCGACATCAAGCCTGTAGGTCTCGGCGCCCGCGACACGCTCCGTCTCGAGATGGGTTTCTGCCTCTACGGCAACGACATCGACGACACCACGAACCCCCTCGAAGCAGGACTGGGCTGGGTGACCAAGCTCATCGGCTCCAAACCCGACCTCAATAGCCGCGCCATCCTCGAGAAGACCAAAGCAGAAGGTCCGAAGCAGCGTCTTGTGGGCTTTGAGATCATCGGCAAAGGTATCCCCCGCCACGGCTACGACCTTGTGGATGCCGAAGGCAAGAAGATAGGACACGTCACCAGCGGCACGATGTCCCCCGCCCTGAAAAAAGGCATCGCCCTCGGGTATGTGGACGCCGCCTACAAAGACCCGGGCAGCAAGATCTTCGTCTACATCCGGGACAAAGCCGTGGAAGCCGAAGTCGTCAAGCTCCCCTTCCGCAAATAAGCGAGATACGGACCGAGAGGTTATCCCCGGTCTGAGAGAAAATCCAACGAGACCCGTACCGAGATCCTCCTCTCGGTACGGGTCTCTTTTCTGCATATACTTAGAGATCTCGTATCTCAAAAACGCCCCTCTCCTGCTCCCGTTCGAGCAAAGGAGGTGCAGGAAGTACTCTCACCTCCGATTTTTGGCAGTATAAAGAGAATTATGTACATTGGGAAGTGGGTATATGTGTGCCCATCGGAAAACCCGAAAACCGATTTTTAGAGTAGGGAAAAATGAACATCTTTCGTTATGGCTAAACATGTATGTCATTTCGCGCTTGCCTCAACTTTTGTGGTTGTGGCGCTTGTCTCTGCGTCTTGCTCAAACAGTGCTGACGAACCCGCGTCTCCTGATTTCAAAACTCAGGGGGTAGCAAAGTTCCCAAACTACTCTCTTTCCGATAGATCCGATCTTATCCCTGATGTGACAGGCTATCTTCGTGCGACGGCGAGGTCTGCAGATGCTGCGGATGGATTACCCGGAAAGGCTCTCTCTGTTTCTGATTTTAATTTCGGAAAGACAGAGGTACTTATGTCCGACGATAAACAGTCGGACGTGGTTGCAGTTCCGTCAACTCATACTCCCGGAAGCTATTTGGTTATGCTCAGGGAAGGGGACTACATTAAGTCCCTGTGTTTGATGGATTACGTTTTTGACTCACCAACTCAGGCATCTGTCACATTTAGGACAGATACAGGAGAGGTCTTGTTTGAATGCACCTACTCGGCAAATGACAATACTTTACGTCTTAAGGACGTGTCCCAAGATCTGAACAGCACTCTCCTTCGGTCTGCAAGTTCGGCAGCGTGGGGTTGTGGTTTGTCTCTTGGCGCTGTCGGTGGCATGTGGGCTACTGTGGTCGGTATGGCTTGTCCCGTTGCAGGTTTTGCAGTGGGAATGGCTTACACAGCTTTCTCAATTTGGGCATGCGGAGAGTTATGACAGAAGACAAGTTGGAGGGAAAAAATAGTGGCACCTCTTATCTCCAGACCACTGAGAGGGTTCTACCCTTGATTGTCTTGCTTGCAGGATCGATTTTGCTTATGCTGGCTAATCGTTTCTTTCTGTCTTCGAAGTATGTGTTTTTGCTCGCCGTGATTTTTCCTATAGTAATTTCCGGACCTCTGTATGCGGCATACTCATCGAAGTACCATTGGAATCTGTCTTTGGGAAAGATATTTCTGATCGTTTTAACCGTATCACTACTCATTGGCGGGTTGTCCTACCTGTTCGTGATTTGGTCTTAGATTGACTGTGATGCGAAGATCTTAATTCCAAGAACAGAGTCCTTTTGGTCTCTAATACACTATGTAGGTGTGTCGAAAGTCAGATTTCGGCACACCCTCTTTTCTACTCTGCACTTAATTTGGCACTCCGTGCCACCTGCCCCTAACGGGACGTTATTCGGGTGTTTTGCGTCAAAGCCCTTTCTAATGGCGTCAGCCCTGCTTCGCATCCCGAACTCCGACCTTCTAATCAAAAAAGCGGTATCTTTGTAAAGAGTCGTATTGACGCGGGACAGGTTGTCCAAACGGGTACGCTCCACAGAAGACAAGCACGATATGGGAAGAAAGTTATCCAAGAGCGCCGGCAAAAAAGACAAGAAGCAGGACAAAGGCGGAGCCTCAGCCAAAGACTCCTTGGCACGCAGCGTAGCGCAGATCCGTGGTATGATCGTTCGTTTCTTTAGAGAGAATCCCGATCAAAACTTTCGGGCAAACGACGTGGGCAAAAACATCGGTGCGACTGACGCCCTGGCCTATGACCTTGTTGATCAAATCGTCAGAGACCTCTATCGTGAACGTATTCTGGAGAAAGGCACCCGTGCCGGCACTTACCGCTTCAAGCCGAAGGACAGGATTCTTTTCGGAGAGTTTGGACGAAAAGCGGGAAAAGGGCACAACTTTTTCTATCCTGAAGACGGCTCGGAACCCATCCGCATCGCTGAGCGCAACTCCCGCCACGCCCTTAACGGCGACAAAGTAAAGATCCAACTGATGGCTATCCGCCCCGGGCAGGAACCGGAGGGTGAAGTCCTTGAGATCACAGAGCACGCGACAAGTACCTTTGTGGGCGTGATGAGCATCTCCAACGGGCTCTCTTTCCTCCTCACGGACTCCAATAAGCTCTCCAACGACATCCTCATCCCCGAGCGGAACCTAAATGGAGCCAAAGACGGCGAAAAAGTGGTCGTCCGCGTCATCGAGTGGCCCGAGAAAGCCAAAAACCCCGTGGGCGAAGTCCTTGCCATTATCGGCACTCCGGGAGATAACGACACGGAGATGCACGCAATTCTGGCGGAGTTCGGGCTACCCTACGTCTATCCCACAGAAGTCTCCGAAGCCGCCGACCATCTGGATCCGGAGAAAGCTTTCGGCGAGAAGTTTGTCCGCGAAGACTTCCGAGGGGTCACCACATTTACCATAGATCCGAAGTCCGCCAAGGACTTTGACGATGCCCTCTCTATCCGCAAAACAGCAAACGGACACTGGGAAGTAGGCGTACACATCGCCGACGTTACGGCGTATGTGGAAGAGGGCGATATCATTGACAAAGAGGGAAGCGAGCGCGGCACCAGTGTCTACCTCGTAGACCGCACCGTACCGATGCTCCCCGAGCGTCTCTCCAACGACCTCTGTTCGCTCAAGCAAGGGGTAGACCGTCCCACCTACTCCGTCATCTTTGAGCTCTCCGACGACGCCAAAGTCCTTGACTACAGGATTACCCGCGCCGTTATCAATAGCGACCGCCGTTTTGCCTACGAAGAGGCTCAAGCCGTCATCGAGACCGGCGAAGGCGACCTCAAGGAGGAGATCCTCACCCTGAACAGCCTGGCGCAAATTTTACGCCGGGAGCGGATGGAAGAGGGTTCAGTGGACTTCGACCGCACGGATATGGAGTTTGAGCTCGACGAAAGCGGCAAGCCGATTGCCGTAAAGCGGAAAGTGAGCAAGGAGGCCAATAAGCTCATCGAGGAATTTATGCTCCTTGCAAACCAGGCCGTGGCACGCTTCGTCCACCACTTGAGGGAGGGCGCCAATCCGCCCGCTTTCGTCTACCGCGTCCACGACCGTCCGAGCGAAGACAAGCTCCACGACCTTGCGGAGTTCGTCGGCAAACTGGGCTACAAACTCGACTACACGGGCGATAACCGCACTTTGGCTCAAAACATCAATAAGCTCCTCGCCGAAATCAAAGGCAAACCCGAGCAGAATATGCTCGAAGTACTCATCATCAGATCGATGGCCAAAGCCGTCTACCAGACCGACAACATCGGTCACTTCGGTCTCGGATTTGAGGATTACACCCACTTCACCAGCCCTATACGCCGGCACCCGGATATGATGGTACACCGGCTTCTCACCCGCTACATGGCGGGGGGCAAGTCGGTCGACAGCAAAGAGCTTGACGAGATCTGCCGCTACGACTCCGAGAGAGAGAAGCTCGCCGCCGACGCAGAGCGCACCAGCCAGAAGTACAAGCAGGCGGAGTACCTCCAAGCCCACTTGGGCGAAGAGTTTGACGGCGTCATCTCCGGGGTGAAAGACTTCGGCATCTTCGTCGAGCTCACCGACAACGGGTGCGAAGGACTTGTCCCCATACGCGACCTCGACGACGATTACTACGAGATGGACGAGAAGACGTATGCCCTGGTGGGGTACAACAGGCACCGGCGCTATGCCCTCGGCGACGCCATTCGCGTCAGAGTGGCCCGTACCGACCTCGGTCGCCGTCAGATAGACTTCGAACTCGCAGACGCCGCAGAATGAGAGACGACGAACGGATCATCGACGGCCTCGAACCTTTTGACATCAGAGGCGTGGAAAACTACGGCGCGAAAGAAAAGAGCCGATCCGCGGGCACCGCTCCGGATCCGGACAGGCTTTTGCGTCCCCTCTCTTTTGACACATTCCAAGGTCAGGACTCTGTGGTGGAGAACCTCAAGGTCTTCGTCCAAGCCGCCAAGCTCCGCGGAGAGTCACTTGACCACGTCCTCCTGCATGGTCCTCCCGGACTCGGGAAGACAACCCTCTCCCAGATCATTGCCAATGAGCTCGGAGTCGGCTTCAAAGTGACGAGCGGTCCCGTCCTCGACAAAGCCGGGGACCTCGCGGGAGTGCTCACCTCGCTCGAGAAAAACGACGTACTCTTCATAGACGAGATCCACCGTATGCCCGCCGTCGTGGAGGAGTATCTGTACTCCGCGATGGAAGACTACAGGATAGACATTATGATCGACAAAGGGCCGGGGGCAAGGAGCATCCAGATCGAGCTGGAGCCTTTCACGCTGATCGGCGCCACTACGCGCTCGGGTCTCCTTACGGCTCCGCTCCGTGCCCGCTTCGGCATCAATATGCACCTCGAGTACTACGACCTCGAGACCCTGACGGGCATCGTGCTCCGCTCAGCCCGCATCCTCGGTACGGACTGCGACGCAGAGGCTGCCGAAGAAATCGCACGGCGCTCTCGAAGTACGCCCCGTATCGCCAACGCCCTTCTTCGCCGCGTCAGAGACTACGCGATGGTCAAAGGGACAGGACGCATCAATAAGGAGATCTCCGAGTACGCCCTCGAAGCACTTAACATCGACCGGCACGGCTTGGATCAGATCGACCACAAAATCCTCCTTGCCATAATGGACAAGTTTGGAGGAGGGCCCGTGGGTCTCAGTACCATCGCGACAGCCATCGGAGAGGACACCGGCACCGTGGAAGACGTATACGAGCCGTTTTTGATCAAGGAAGGGTTCTTGAAGCGGACACCGAGAGGACGGGAAGCCACCTCCCTTGCATACCGACACTTCGGACGGGACTACGACGAGATACCGCCCCTCCGCCCCTCATTTTTTGACTGACACGCTATGGGAACCGGGATGAAGGGTTTGGCCAAGGATACGGTTATCTACGGTCTGACGAACATCGTAAGCAAGTTTCTGAATTGGCTGCTTGCGCCTTTTTACATCCGTGTACTTGCGGATGCCGCCGAGTACGGTATTGTCACCAACCTCTATGCGTGGGTGAGTGTCGTCCTCGTCGTACTGACACTGGGGCTGGAGACGGGGCTTTTTCGCTTCTTGGGTACAGAGGAGGACAAATCCTCGGTCTATGCGACGTGTCTGAGGATACTGTCCGCGGCATGCGGGATTTTCGTACTCGCGGGGTTGGTCTTCTTGGACGACATTTCGGCTGCGGTCGGCTACCCGGCGCACCCGTGGTACGTGGGGATGTTTGTCGTCATTGTGGCACTTGACGCTTTGATGTCCCTGCCGTTTGCCTATTTGAGGTTTGAGAAAAAAGCGCTGAAGTTTGCGGGCTTCAAGTTCCTCTTCGTACTCCTCAATATCTTTTTCAACCTCTTTTTCCTCGTTCTCCTGCCCTATCTCTCCCGCCAAGGCGTCCCGATGCCGGGATGGCTTTACCTCCCGGGGTTCGGCGTGGGCTATATCTTCCTCTCTAATCTCCTCGCTTCGGCGATCGAATTTTTGTGCATCCTCCCCGTCTTAAAGCCCGCTCTAAAGGGGACTTTTTCCGGGGTACTCTTCCGGCGGCTCGTCAGCTACTGTCTCCCGCTCGTCCTGCTCGGCCTCGCCGGCAATTTCAATAAGATGGCGGGGCAAATCCTCATCCCCCTCCTCGCACCCGACCATGAGACCGGGCTCGAGATGGTGGGCATATTCGGAGGGAATCTCAAGATATCCGTCATCATGGTGATGTTCCTCCAAGCGTTCCGCTTCGCCTACGACCCTTTTGTTTTCTCGAAGATGAAAGCCGTGGACGCGGATAAGGCCTACCGCTTGGCGATGAATTACTTCGTTTTCGCCGGATGCTTGATTTTCGTCTTCGTGATGTACTGGATGCCGTTATTCAGACACGTGGTTCGCCCCGATTACTACTCCGGGCTGGCGATTGTGCCGATTATGATGGCAAGTGAGGTCCTCTTTGGGATCTACTATAATCTCTCCATTTGGTACAAAGTAAGCGACCGGACGCAGTTCGGCGCTCTTTTCTCCCTCATCGGGCTCGCCGTCACGGTCGCTATCATACTCTGGGGTGTGCCCCGCTACGGCATCATTTCCTGTGCGTGGGCAGCCATCGCCTGCAACGGCAGCATGCTCCTTCTCTCCTACACCTTGGGACGCAGATACCACCCTATCCGGTATGACGAAGGACGCATCCTCCTTTCGCTCGCAGTGACTGCGGCATTTTACTTCGGAGGGATGCTGGTCGACTTCGGAGACGGGGCGACTACCATCGTGGTACGCACCCTCCTAATCATCCCGTACCTTGCGCTGATGATACCGCTGCTTACGCCCGAGATGAAAACCCTCCTGCTGTCACTAAGAAGAAACTAACCCTCATAGAAAAATATGGCCGAAAACATTTCACACCGATTCCGGAACTTCTTCTACACCTACTTTGATATGCACCGTGAGAAGGAGGACGAGCTTGAGACCATAGAAGCCTTCAAGCAAGACGTGGATTTTCGCGGCACCAAGATGTGGATCCTCATCTGTGCCATTATGATTGCGTCTTTGGGGCTGAATATGAACTCGACTGCCGTCATCATCGGCGCCATGCTCATATCCCCGCTGATGGGTCCCATCATAGGTATCGGTCTCGGGCTTGGGATCACGAATTTCGAACTCGTGAGGAGCGCTGTCCGAAACTTCCTGATGGCTTCCGCCATCGGCATTCTGACTTCGACGGTTTATTTCTTCATCTCTCCCCTCGACACCGCTCAGAGCGAACTCCTGGCCCGCACCGCGCCCAACTTCTACGACGTGCTCATCGCGCTCTTTGGCGGATTTGCGGGCATCATTGCCGGTGCCTCCAAGAGCAAAGGGCAGGTCATCCCGGGCGTCGCCATCGCCACTGCCCTTATGCCGCCGCTCTGCACAGTAGGCTACGGCATCGCGTCCTTGCAGTGGGCGTACGCACTTGGTGCACTCTATCTCTACACCATTAACGCAGTCTTCATCGGACTGGCCACATTCCTCGGCGTGCGCCTGCTCCGCTACCCACGTATGACGTTTGTGGATAAGGTGCGGGGCGCCCGACTGAACCGGCTCGTCTTCGTCATTGTGCTCTGCACCCTCATCCCGTCCGTATTCCTGGCCGCCAAGATGGTCAATAACTCGTACCGCGAGGAGCGCATCCGCCGTTTCGTGAAAAACGAGCTCAAAGACGACTCCTACTACGTCCTCTCCTACACGCCGACCCTTCTTCCCTCGGACACCTTCTCGCTCGAAGTCAACCTCATCGGCAGACCGCTCTCGAAGCAGGAGATCGAGCTTTTGCAGGCCAAACTGTATGAGTACAATCTCACGCGCACCGTGCTTCACGTCAACCAAGGCTTTGCCGCAGCCAACGCGGATCAGCTCCGCAAAAGTATCCTCAGCGACGTACAGGCATCTGAGGGGGCCAATACCTCGCTTGTCAGATACCAGAAATTCCAATTGGATTCCGTCTCGCGTTCGCTCGAAAACGAACGCCGTCTCGGCACCGTCTCGGCTCAGCTGTCCGGGGATATGAAAGCGCTTTTCCCGTCGGTAGAGTGGGCGGACTTTAGTCAAACCTACCGTTACCGCATCGACTCGATCTCTCCCACACATCTCGACATCGATACATTTACCCTCGTAACCCTCTACAGCTCGAGATCCATCACGCTCGAGTCCCAGAAGTTGATCCGCAATTGGATCCGGATGAAGTTTCCCGCGTCCCGCATCGACTTCAAGCGGCAGGAGGAGCTCCCCTCGATTTCGGAATAAGACTGAGAACTATTCCATAACCACCATTTAATAAAACCCGAAAAATAGACCATGAAGAAAAGCATTGCTTCTTACTCCAAGTCTCTTCTCGCCGGCGCTGCAGCGGTCGTCCTTCTGGGACTCTCGTCGCTCCCCGCTAAGGCCGACAAAGGGATGTGGATCATCGGAGAACTCCAGAAAGAGAACATCCAAAGGATGAAAGAACTGGGGCTGAAGAGAGACCCCACGAAGATGTTTGACCTCGAAAACCCCGGCATCGCGAACGCCGTCGTCATCTTCGGCGGAGGGTGCACGGGCGTGACTGTCTCGAATAGCGGTCTCATCTTCACGAACCACCACTGCGGTTACGGCGCCATCCAGAGCCAATCCACCGTCGAACACGACTACCTCCAAGACGGCTTCGTCTCCAAGACTTCTGCCGAAGAGCTGCCCATCCCGGGGCTTGAAGTCCGCTATCTCCGCGAAACGATTGACGTGACCGACCGCGTCAAAGCCGCCGCCATCGGCATCACTGACGAAATGGACCGTATGCGCGCCGAAGCACAGGCCGCTCAGTCCATCGCTGCCGAGTACGCTAAGCAACCCTTTACGGACGCGGATGTGTACCCCTTCTACGAGCGCAATAAGTTTTACCTCATCATCTACGACGTGTACTCTGACGTGCGCCTCGTCTTTGCACCGCCTTCCAGCGTCGGCAAGTTCGGTCACGACAGCGACAACTGGATGTGGCCCCGCCACACCAACGACTTCAGTGTCTTCCGCGTCTATGCAGGTAAGGACAACCGTCCCGCCGAATACGCCAAAGACAATCAGCCCTACAAGCCCCGCTATGCCGTACCCGTCTCTCTTGCAGGAGTAAAGGACAAAGACTACGCAATGACCATCGGCTTCCCCGGCTCCACAGACCGTTACCTCTCCTCCTGGGGCGTCGAAGACCGCATCAAGAACGAGAACGAGCCCACCATCCTCGTGCGCGGTATCAAGCAGGATATTTGGGCCAAGTATATGAAAGCGGACCAGGCTACCCGCATCCAATACGCCTCCAAATATGCCGGAAGCTCCAACTACTGGAAGAACTTCATCGGTATGAATAAGGGGCTCCGCCGCCTCAACGTCACCGCCACCAAGCAGGCTCTGGAGCAAAAGTTTGCCAACTGGGTGGAAAAAGATGCCGCACGCAAGGCCGAGTTCGGCGGGGTACTCGATTCGCTTCGTCTCTCTCTCGAAGGTCTCGGCATCCCGAGTCACGATATGACGATCATCTCGGAAGCCCTCTCCGGCACCGAGCTTCGCGGGCTTACTGCGCTGCCTGCGGAAGACCTGAGGAGCTTTGATGCGGATAAGCTCTTCAAAGACTTCTCCCCGACAGTTGCCCAAGCCACACTGCCCGCGATGCTCAAAGTCGTCAAAGAGAATGTCCAAGCCCGGTTCCTCCCCGACATTTTCGCCAAGATAGACAAGGAGTTTGGTGGGAACTACGAGAAGTACGCCGCCTATGTCTTCGACAATTCTGTTTTTGTCCAAAAAGACCGCCTCGTCGAAGCGCTCAAAAACTACGACGCCCTCAAAGCCGCTTACGCCTCCGACCCTGCGGTAGAACTGGTACAGTCTTTCCAAAAAGCGCAACAAAAGGCACAGATGGTCGCTTATCCCTATGTAGGACCTTACTACAAAGGACGCCGCCTTTTCTATAAAGGGCTGAAGGAGATGATGCCGGACACGCCGCTGCCTTCGGACGCCAACTTCACTATGCGGCTCTCCTACGGCTCCGTAGGCGGCTACAAGCCTTATGATGCAGGTTGGTACGATTACTACACCACCCAGCAGGGGGTTTTTGAGAAACAAGACCCCAACTCAGACGAATACCGCGTACAGCCCGAGATCCTCAAGCTCCTCGCCGACAAGTCCACTTACGGACAATACGCCGACCCCGCTGACGGCAACCTCCACACTTGCTTCATCTCCAATAACGACATCACCGGCGGTAACTCCGGCAGCCCCGTCTTCAACGGCAACGGCGAACTCATCGGTCTCGCCTTTGACGGCAACTGGGAAGCGATGAGTGGCGACATCGAGTTCGAACCGAACCTCCAGCGCACCATTTCCGTAGACATCCGCTACGTCCTCTACTTCATTGACGTATGGGGCGGTGCCGACCGACTTATGAAAGAGCTCACCCTCGTCAAGTAAGCTGGAAAACACCTGACGACACAGAGTGCCAAACTCCAAACTCCCCGGGCAAAGACACCTTCGTATCTTTGCCCGGGGTTCTTGTAAGAGGTAAAAACATCGACCTATAGGTCACAATTCACATACCAACACTTTTGACCAACACTTTTGACCTATACGCCTCTTTTTCCCGTCCATCGGATTGTCCTACAGGTTCTGATGCCGTGCTCTACCCATTAGGATTGTACTAACGCACAGTGACGACGGGGGAGCACATCTGCCCTACCTAACCACCTACTTATCGACACGAGGACGAGACACGTACCGAGAAAGTCTTCTTGGTACGTGTCTCTTTTTGCCCTCCTACAGACCAAAAAGTTTTCCTCCTACAGACCAAAACCGAACTCGGAAATCGAAGAATAGGTGGATCTGAGGAGACAAACGAAGTTCTAAGTTACGATCAAATCACTGCTCAAGTATCATATCTATATCGCGAAACGCAAAATAAAATTAAAACGACAACTTTTACCAGGAAGCCTAAAATAAATTGTTTGCATTAATTTCGCAGCAATATTTATCTCATTTAGATGTATTTCACACATAGAATTATAGATCATCACGCCTCTTATCGACTCTTCTTCATTTACAATAACCTATAAACAAACAATATACGGCACAAAAGCAAGAGATTATTAGGTATTTCTATTACTCGGAGACACTGTTACTCCAAGAAAAATCATTCATTATTTGTATTTACTCGTAATTTGTGTAACTTGTGCACGAAACAATTTTAATTAACGGTACCGAAATAGGACACTTGCATCTAACTTCCGGTACTGAAAGCAAAACCACTTAACCCATCAGCAAATGAAGCGGATTATTTACTATTTCATCTTCTGTCTGCTCAGTCTCCACTCCGTCAGCGCATTGTATGCGCAGACTTCCCAAATCAAAGGGATAGTGGTAGACGAATTGGATCAAGGAGTCACGGGAGCAACCGTGCGCCTAAAAAACAATGCGTCTGTCGGTGCCACCACTGACCTGGACGGGCGCTTCGTCCTGAAAGCAAAAGAAGGGGACATCATCATTGTCTCCTTTGTAGGCTATACCACCCAAGAAGTAAAGGCTCGGGACGGTATGAAAATCAAACTCGTTCCCGACTCGGAAACCCTCCAGGAAGTCGTGGTAACCGGTATGGTCGCACAAGACAAGAGGCTCTTTACCGGGGCTACGGACAAGCTGGAAGCAGACAAAGTCAAGCTTGATGGCATGGCCGATGTATCCAGAGGATTGGAAGGTCGGTCGGCAGGTGTCTCGGTTCAAAACGTATCCGGGACATTCGGCACGGCGCCCAAGATCCGTGTCCGTGGTGCCACGTCAATTTACGGGAACTCCTCACCCCTCTGGGTCGTGGACGGCGTGATCCAGGAGAGTATCATCGAAGTCGGTCCGGATGCGCTCTCCAGCGGGGATGCCACCACCCTTATTTCAAGCGCTATAGCAGGTCTGAACCCCGACGACATCGAGAGTTTCCAAATCCTGAAAGACGGCTCTGCCACCTCCATATATGGTGCCAAGGCTATGGCCGGGGTGATTGTCATCACCACAAAGAAGGGGAAGAAAGGGAGCGCGACGTTCAATTACACCGGAGAGTTTACGACCAGGCTTGTACCGAGCTACAACGAGTTTAATATTATGAACTCCCAAGATCAAATGGACTTCTATGTGGAACTCGAAAAAAAGGGTTGGCTTAACCTCTCAACGACCTATCGTGCGCCGAATAGTGGTGTTTTTGGTAAAATGTACGGTCTGATCCACACCTATGACAAAACAAAAGGAGCCTTCGGCCTCCTGAACACGCCTGAAGCAAAGGCCGATTACCTCCACAAGTATGAGATGATCAACACAGATTGGTTCAGGGAACTCTTCAGTCCTGCGGTAATGATGAATCACTCCATAAGTATGTCCACAGGGAGTGACCGTAGTCAGACTTACGCATCGCTATCCATAATGACAGACCCGGGATGGATGCTTGCCAATCATGTAAATAGATATACCGCCAATCTCAATAACACTTTCCACTTCAGCGACAACGTCTCCCTGAACCTTCTCGCCAACGCCTCTTACAGGCAACAGCAAGCGCCGGGTACACTCGGTCAGGATTCGGATCCCGTAAATGGCACCATCTCACGCGCCTTTGACATAAATCCCTACTCGTATGCCATTAATACGAGTCGCACACTTGATCCCAACGAAGAATACACGATGAACTTTGCTCCTTTTAACATCAAAAGGGAGCTTCAGAATAACTACATCGACCTTGACGTACTTGACATCAAAGTCCAGTCCCAGCTCGAATGGAAACCCATTAGAGGACTGTCTCTAAAAGGGATAGGCTCTATCCGCTACTCCGGCACACTGCAGGAGCATAAAATTAGTGAAAACTCCAATCAATCACTTGCGTACCGCGCAATGCAGGATGCGACCATTCAAGAGCGAAACGAGTGGCTGTACAAAGACCCCGATGCCCCCAACTCTCTTCCCATCACCGTATTGCCACAAGGCGGATTTTACAACATCAATAACTTCCGGATGCTGAGCTACGACTTCCGCGCCTCCGCCCAGTACAACACGGTCATTGACGAAGACCACATCATCAACAGCTACGCCGGCATCGAATTCAATGCACAAAACCGTATGGTCAACGGATTCGACGGATGGGGTATGCAGTACAACAAAGGGGAGCTTCCATTCTGGAACTACCTCGCTTTTAAGAGGATGAAGGAGATGAATATCCCCTACTATTCGCTTTTAAACACGCGAAACCGCTCCAACGCCGTCTTTGCAACAGCCACCTACTCATATAAGGGGATCTATACCCTTACCGGCACAGGACGGTATGAAGGATCAAACCGTCTCGGCAAAAGTCGTACAGCCAGGTGGCTCCCCACTTGGAACGCCGCCGCCGCGTGGAACATCCACGAAGAAAACTGGATGCAGGGGCGGATCAAAGACTACATCAGTCACCTGACACTTCGCGCCTCATACTCTCTTACCGCCGATGCCGGTCCCACGAGTGCGGCAAACTCCGAAATCGTTCTTCAGAGCTTTACGCCATGGAGACCATTTGCTGGGGAAACAGAGACGGGACTTACACGTGTATCGCTCGCCAACGAGGATCTGACCTACGAAAAGAAACACGAACTTAATGTCGGTCTCGACCTCGGTCTCCTAAATAACCGCATCAATCTGACCGTCGACTGGTACCGGAGGAATAACTTCGACCTCATAGGGTTTGTCAATACCCAGGGCGTAGGGGGAGAGACTTCTAGGCTGGGCAACGTTGCGGCTATGAAGAGCCATGGCATAGAAGCCTCACTCTCCACCAGAAACATCAGAACGAAAGACTTCAACTGGACTACCGATTTCATTTTCGGGTACAACAAGAACACGGTCACCGAACTCAAGACCAAGTCCACCGTCTTCAGTTTCATCTCGGGTAGCGGTTTCGCTCGCGAAGGTTATCCGGTCAGGGGACTTTTTTCCATACCGTTTGAGGGGCTTGACAAAGACGGGTTGCCTGTCTTCTCAATCCAAGGCAAAAAGGTAACAAGTGAGGAATATGGCGCAATCAATTTCCAGGAGCGTGACAATGTCGATTACCTCAAGTACGAAGGACCTACCGACCCCACCATCAACGGATCCATAGGAAATATACTCACCTACAAAGATTGGCGGTTGAATATCTTCATAACCTACTCCGGTGGTAACGTAATCCGCCTCGATCCGGTTTTCAGATCGTTCTACAACGACCTTGCAGCCACGCCAAAAGAGTTCAATAACCGATGGGTAAATCCGGGAGACGAATCCAAGACCGATATCCCTGTCGTAATACCTGCACGCGAAGAGGCATACAACCAAAACATCACACGCGGATACAATACATACAATTACTCTTCCGCTCGAGTTGCAGACGGGTCATTCGTCAGACTCAAAGAGGTTTCCCTGCTGTACTCCCTACCAAGACATCTGCTCAAAGGACAGAAATATCTCAAAAGTGCCTCACTCAAGCTTCAGGCGACAAACCTCTGGCTCATCTATGCCGATAAAAAGCTCAACGGTCAGGATCCCGAGTTTTTCCGCTCGGGAGGTGTCTCTGCTCCCGTTCCCAAGCAGATCACTGTGACATTGAGACTCGGATTTTGACCCAATCCCTAACCAACTAGTATTTTTGGATTATGAAGAAGAATATCCCTTTCATCATATTGATCTCGAGTGCACTCATTGTGTTCCTTTCGGGATGTGACAAATACTTGGATATAGTCCCGGATGCCCGCACAGAGCTCGACTCTGGTGAAAAAGTCTACGAACTTCTGGTTTCGGCGTATCCCGAAATCTACACGATGGGCAT
>JASBZK010000016.1 GCA_029983505.1 Porphyromonas sp. | reverse complement strand
ACGGCTGTGGGTTCGATGACTTTGAGGTCGATGGCCTCCTGAATCCAAGATTCCGCTTTTTCGATCGGATCCTTGGGCATATCTTTGGACGAAAGGCTACCCACCTTGTAGTCCCTTCTGATATCTTGAATGTTTGGATCCATGGCAAATGAGTTTATTGTGTCAGTAGTCTTTATTTGATTTACCTCCCCACACGTACCCGGATTACGGGAAAAGGAGGTATGTACCGAAAATATTTCCCCGATCCGTATCTCATACACACGGGGTACGAACCAAAAATTTCTTCTCGGTCTGTGCAAAACTTAATGCGGTATCCGAGTATCCGGACCGTCTTTTCGTCATATCAATTCTTCCAGAAACCCGGGTGCAAAATACTCAAGAAAGTGAATATCTCCAAACGTCCCATCACCATCAGCAGAGACAGAATGACCTTATTGGCATCACTGAGCGCACTGAAGCCCACGAGAGGACCGATCTCGCCCAGACTTCCGCCGGAGTTGGAGATACAGGAGACGGTGGCCACGAGGGAATCCGAAAATGCCAAGCCGTCAAGCGAGACGCACAGCGTACCAAAGAGAATGAGTGCAAAGTAAGCCACGAAAAAATTCATCGTAGAGAGTACTACATCGTTGCTCAGAGCATAGCGTCCGATACGTACGGTGCGGATAGCATTGGGGTGGGTCCTTTTCAATAGCTCATTGGAGAGACTTTTGATGAGGATCTCTAAGCGCACCGCTTTCAATCCCCCGGAAGTCGAACCCGTACATCCCGCCACAAACATCGCGAAAGTGATGACCAGCGCAAAAAGAGAACCCCAGAGGTTGTAGTCGCCCACAGCATACCCCGTTGAAGTAGCCAAACTGATGACCTGTGTAACCGCAACAGAGACCGTTTTCCAAAGCGTATACGTGTCTTTTGGTCCCTGAAGCATCAGACCCACAGTGCCGAGGATGGAAAGCACCACGATCAGCCCAAAGAACCAGCGGAACTCGCTATCCTTGAATATCTGTCCCGGATCTCTCTTGGTGAATGCAAAGAAAATGAGGGTAAAGTTTGTGGCGCCGATGAGCATAAAGAGATCCAGAATAATATTCACCGCATCCGAGTCCCAATAGCCGATCGATATATTCTTGGTCGACAAGCCCCCTGTGGAGATACAGGTGAACGCATGGCAAACCGCATCAAAAAGATCCATTGGTCCCAAGATGAGCAAGACGACACACAGCGCAGTCAGCGTCACATAGGTGATCACCATCCACTTGGCCATATTGCCCACCCTCGGCAGAAAACGGTCGTGAGTCACGCCTGTCGTCTCGCTATTGTAGACCATCGTGGCGCTCTCACCCGTCATCGGGATAAGCGCCACAAGGAAGACGATAATACCGATACCGCCCTCCCACTGCGTCATACTCCGCCAGAAAAGCAGGCTTCGAGGCACACTCTCGACATCCGATATCACAGAAGCTCCCGTCGTCGTATAGCCGGAGATGGTTTCAAAAAAGGCATCCGCCACACTCGGCACTGCCCCGCTGAAGATATACGGCAGCATCCCGATGAGCGAGACGACAAACCAGCTCAAGGTGACCGACATCAGACTCTCCCGCCGTCCCGTCTCAATCTCTCCGCTTTTTCTACCCAAGAGCAGGAGCAGTCCACCGACGAGACCCATAATGCCGGCTGTGAGGGTAAGCGGCACAAGCCCCTCATCGTAGTAGTAAAGCGAAACAGCCACGGCAGAGAGGAGAGCGGCCACCTGTATGAGGCAAAGCACGCCTATGACCGTCGCCACGAAGCGGTAATTGAAGATGCGCCGCTTCTGGGCGTACCCGCCTTCCCTAAACCGCTCTTTTCTCCAAAATAACTTCATTTGGGACACGTCTCTTTTTAGGCAAAGAGTTTGGAAATCTGCGCAGTCGAGCTCTCGATCGAAAAGACCATAACCGAGTCACCGGCGATGATCTGAGTGTTCCCCTCGACCATCCTCACGACACCGTCCCTCATATACCCACCAAGGGTCATCGTCTTGGGCAGCTTGATGTTTTTGATGAGGTCCTTCGTGATTTTGCTGCCGGGCTTGACGATTACCTCAAGGACGTCGCCTTTGCCGAGGGAAAGGGTCTTGGCGTTGGAGATGTCTACGGCAAGCAAATGCCGGAAAATGGATGAGGCTGCGATGAGCTTCTTATTGATGAGATTGCCGATGCCCATCTGGTTGGCCATATCGAGGTAGTCAATGTTTTCGATCTGAGCGACCGAGCGCGGCACCCCGAGGCGTTTGGCGTTGAGCGTGGCGATCATATTGCTCTCCGAGTTGCTCGTGAGCGCAAGGAAAGCCTGAGTATTCCTGATGCGCTCGTTCTTCAGGAGATCGGCATCGCGCCCGTCGCCGTGTATAATAAGCGTGTTGTCTCCCACGATCTCGGAGAGACGCTTGCACTTCTCGAGGTCTCGCTCTATGATCTTGACGTTGCGGTCGGAGGGCAGGAGGTCGGCTGTTTTGAGGGCAATGCGGCTTCCGCCCATAATTATGACGTTGCGCACCTCGATCTCCTGTTGACCGCAATACCGGCGGACCATATCCAGTTTCTTCGGCTCAGCGGTCACGAAGACCACGTCGCCCACGTGTATCGTATCGTCGCCGGTGGCTATGATGGTTTGATTGCCCCGTATGATGGCAAGGATGTGGAAGAGTTTTTGCTCAAGCTGTCCCAGTTCGAGGAGCTTTTTACTCGAGAGGGGAGAGTACGGTCCGATACGGACTGCGACCATATCGAGTCTCCCGTCAAAAAGGCTCCAATACTGCTTAGTCCACGGCAATCTCAGCCCGGCCACAATTTCATTGGCGGCCAGAGCCTCGGGGTAAACCATGTCATCTATCCCGAGAGATTGGAAGTAAGACTTGCTCTCCGGCGTGAGATATTCGTTGTTATTGATTCGGGCCATAGTCTTTTTGGCTCCGAGCTTACGGGCGAGCATACAGGCCACGATATTGGCGCTCTCCTCCGGTGTGACCGCGATAAAAAGATGGCTCCTACCGGCTTCGCACCTTTCGAGGGAGCGAATGGAGGTGGGGACTCCCACCACGGGCATAATCTCGAAGCTGTTGTCGCGGGCAAATTCGATCTTCAAAGGGTCCTCGTCCATCAGTACGATGTCGTGGTGTTCCCTTGAGAGCATCTTGGCCAGATGTGTGCCGACTTCTCCGGCTCCTACGATGACGATATTCATGATTGCACCTTCCCGAGTAAATCTTTAATCACTGCCGAGATACCGGCTTTGTCTATGCCTGTGTAGGCTTTTTGTACTCCGACGTCGCCGTGTGGGATGAATTCGTCTCCCACTCCGAGCCGAACCACGGGCAACGCCATACCCCGGTCGCTGAAAAGTTCGAGAAGGGCACTGCCCATTCCGCCGGCCAGAGATCCGTCCTCCACCGTGAGAAGAGCCTTGTACTTCCCGGGCAGGGACAAAAGGATCTCCTCGTCCAAGGGCTTTACGAAGCGGAGGTTGACGTGTCCGACTTTATCTGCCGTCTCAGAGTCCATCTCTCTTATGGCCTTCCTGGTGCAGTCCCCCACAGGCCCGTAAGAGATGACGCAGATCTCGGAGCCTTCCTTGAGCACTTCGGACTTAAAGAGAGGCAGCTCCTCGAATGGGACACGCCAGTGACCCTCGGATCCTTTTCCTCTCGGGAATCGGATAACTGTGGGACCGATCTCCCCAACGTGCCGGTACGCGGTGTACATCATCAGGCGGAGCTCTTTCTCGTCGATGGGGCTCATAAGCGTCAGCCCCGGTACGGTACGGAGATAAGCGATGTCGTAGATGCCTTGATGCGTCGCGCCGTCGTTACCCACAAGCCCCGCCCTGTCGAGACAAAGGATCACCGGAGCTTTCTGCATCGCCACATCGTGGATCACTTCGTCATACCCGCGCTGGAGGAAAGAGGAGTAAATGTTGCAGAAAGGCAACTTTCCGCCGAGTGCAAGACCGGCGGAAAAAGTCACTGCATGCCCCTCCGCTATCCCGACGTCAAAGACCCTGTCGGGAAATACGGACTGCATATAGCCGAAAGAACTGCCGGAAATCATTGCAGGGGTGATCCCCAAAACCCTTTCGTCCCCTTGGGCAAGATCCAAAAGGGTCTGTCCGAAGACGTCTTGGAACTTCTGCGGAGCGTCGGGGAGACAGGGAGCCACTTCCCTTTCGCCTGTCGCGGGATTAAACTTCCCCGGCGCGTGCCAGACGACTGCGTCATCTTCGGCGGGGCGGTAGCCTTTGCCCTTCTCCGTCTTGATGTGCAGGAGCTTGGGACCTTTGAAGTCCTTGATGGTCTTCAGCTTCTCTACCAGTCCGATCACATCGTGTCCGTCCGTGGGACCGAAGTAGCGGATGGAGAAACTGTCAAACATATTCTGCTGATCCGTGATGAGGGCTTTCAGGCTGTTGTGAAACCGCTGGAGGTTCTGACGACGGGTCTCGTTCATAATGTGGAGCTTCTTCAGCCCCCGGTACCCGAAGTTTCGGACATCGTTATAGGTCTTATTCGTCGTCAAGTCCACGAGTGCGTGGCTCAGACCACCCTGTATCGGGTCGATCGAGATGTGGTTGTCATTGAGGATAATGAGCAAATTATTGGGCTGTGAGGACGCGTTATTGAGTCCTTCGTAAGCCAAGCCGCCCGTCATCGCTCCGTCTCCGATGATTGCCACGACGTGCTTCGGCGTACCGCTGAGCTCTTCGCTCACGGCGAGACCGAGTGCCGCCGAAATGGAGTTTGAGGCGTGACCGCTGATAAAGGCATCATACGGGGACTCTTCCGGGTGGGTAAAACCGCCCAAACCGCCCCACTGACGAAGTGTGCGAAAAGCCGGGCGTCTGCCCGTAAGCAACTTGTGGGGGTAGCTCTGGTGCCCCACGTCCCAAACGAGTTTGTCCTCCGGAGTATCGTAGACGTAGTGCAGAGCCACCGTGAGCTCCACCACACCTAAGCCGGCCGCGAGATGACCCGGTGTCTCGCTGAGCACCTCGACGAGGTACTTCCTTATCTCGGCACACAAAGCCGGCAACGCATCCAGAGGCAGACGCTTCACGTCTGCCGGAGAAGAAATGCCACTGAGTATGGGATACCGTTCAACCACCGGACTCTTTGCCCCGTTGTCAATCATATATGCAGTTTTCTTGTCCTTCTTTACGAAAAAACGGACTTCGGACGATGTCCTCCACTCCCCTTGTACACCGTCTCGCCAAGCCTTTAGCAAAGTTACCATTTTTACCCCAACCCCCTCATCTTTTATTTCCCCACTTATACGCCCTCCCGAAGAGATACGTACCAAGACGAAATCCCCGACCGTACCGGGAAGAGAAAAAGACCCGTACCGGGCTTTCCTCGAGATACAGGCCAAAAATTATCCCTTAGTTCGACGCAACCCAGTATAGCTCAAGGGGGACACTTTCGCTCTTCCTCCGCTCAGTTCTTCAAGGAAAATACAAGACGGGAGATGCCGTGTTTCTGCATAAAGCCGGACAGGTGACGCTCAAGGAGGGGACGGCGGAGACGGACGTAATTGAGTGCCACGCTTGAGGGGCAGAGGATCTCGAGGACACCGTCTGTGCTGAGTTTAAGTTCGAGAGAGAGGTTGGCGAAAGTGGTGTCGGGGATGGTCTCCCAGAGCCGTCCCAGCTCTTCGTGGGCTTCGGCGAGCTTGAGGAGGTCGTTGTCTTTGATGAGGCCTTTGAGCAACCGGGAGACTTTTTCCGGCTCAGTGCGTTTCATCTCCCACGGCTTCAATAACCCGGAAGCTACCCTCCGAGGCTTCGATGATGGAATAGTTGGGCTCCGGCAGCTCGGAGAGGATGTGGTCGAGATACTTGCGGTTCGTGTCGGTCATAAAGATCTGCCCAAACTCGCTCCCCGCGACGAGCTGCACGATGCGATCCACGCGGTGGGCGTCGAGCTTGTCGAAGACGTCGTCAAGGAGGATGATAGGGCGGTTGTCGGCGTTCATCCGCGACGAGAGGAGGACATACTGCGCAAACTTGAGGGCGACCATATAGCTCTTATTCTGCCCCTGAGAGCCCACCTTGCGGATCAACGTGCCGTTCAGGAGCATCTCGAGGTCGTCCTTGTGGGGACCGAAAGAGGTGTGCCCAAGGAGGCGGTCTTTCTCAAACGACTCTTTCCACGTCCTTAGGAAGAGTGCAGCGTCGTAAGGCTCTTCGGACTCGAAAGAGGGCAGGAACCGGAGGTCAATCGAGTCGCGGTCGTCCGAGATAAAGTGGTAGTTCTTAAGGAAAAGAGGGCGGATGCGGGTCACCCAATCCGCGCGGTACCGGTGGAGGACTTCGGCTTCACGAGCCATTTGTTCGTCCAAGATGGAGAGGACGTCGAAGTCGAGACCGTAGGGCTGTTTGAGGAGGGTATTACGCTGCTCGAGGAGGCGCTTGTAGTTAATCGCCGAGACAAGATAGTCGTTGGACTCCTGGCTGATGAGCTGGTCCATAAACTTCCGTCTCTCGATGCTTCCGCCCTTTATCAGTTCGATGTCCGAGGGCGAGATCATCACGAGGGGAAAGATGCCCATGTGGTCGGAGATCTTGGGGTACTCTTTCTTGTTCCGCTTCAAGACCTTGGGCTTGCCGTTTCGGATTCCGAGGAAGAGTTTCTCGTCCTTCGAATTCATACGGTAGTCGCCCTCAAGTACGGCCATCTCCTGTCCCTCTTTGATGACCATCTGATCAGGGAGATTGGTGTGGGTCTTGGTGAAAGAGAGGTAAAAGATACTGTCGAGGAGGTTGGTTTTCCCCATACCGTTGGAGCCGATGACGCAATTCAACTTGGAAGAGAAGTCAAGGCTCGTGGCGGCTATGTTTTTGTAATTGGTCAGCGTCAGATGCCGTAAGTACATCTTTTGGAGGTCGGAGTTCGGAGTAATGGGTTAGGAAGTAGCGGTTCAGATCGTCGTAACGGAGCGGTCTGTGACAAGGGCGTGCATCGGGAGATCGAAGTCGTCCATAGGGACTTCGTCAAAGACTTGGACTTCGTAGGCGAAAGCGATGCGCATCCTGATTGCGTCCTCATAGCGACTGAAATAGCGGTCATAATAGCCCTTACCGTGCCCTACCCTGCCGCCTTTTCGGTCAAAGGCAAGTCCCGGGACGACGATCACTTCGGGAACCACTGCTTCGGAGACCGGCGCCAAGGGCTCCCAGATGCCGTACTCGGAGATACGGTGGGGCGCGGCGTCATCATAGGGGTAAAAGTTGATGGTCGTCTCGTCTTCCACTCTCGGGACGAGGATCCGGTAGCGCTTCGGGGAAGCTTTAAGGAGCGTAATGAGCGGAGCAGTCTCTATCTCTTTGCCTTTCATACTGAGGAAGAGACCCAGAGGTGTACCGGACTCGAGATCCAGATGCTCAATGAAGTCGTAAGCCTTTTCGGCCGCGGTACGTGCAAGCTCATCTCCCCGGTCTGTGAGAGATTTTATCCCGGTACGGGCCGCGGATCTTATTTCGGTCTTAGTCTGCATTTCCTTATTTTCGTACAGAGTCTTTTACCTGCTCCACTATTTCGTCTTTGAGGAGGACCTTATCGTCCGGAATATTCATAGGGGAGTAGATGCCTCTCTTGAAGAGGTCATCGACGGCGAGCATCGTGGGGTCTTCCCTTTCGAGATACTCCTCCGAGGCATCACGCCCGTAGGTGTAGGAGAGGATGCCGGATATGATGAGGGTCTCGAGGCGGGACTTGGCTTGGTTCACGAGATAAGAGCGTACCCGGATGCCGTATTTGTCGTTGGCATAGCTTGCCATCTTCCAGACGAGGTTTTGTCTCCTCAGGAACGTGACCCCATCGTCTGAGGACTTAAGCCGCTTGAGGATCTTACGGTATTTGTCGGCGTATCTGAAAGCAAAATCCGGAATCACGCCCGCAGAAAAGATCTGATTGGTATAGGCATTCAGTCCGATCGTGTCCTGAGGGATGAAGATGTCGGGCATAATGCCGCCCCCGCCGTAGACGGGTCTGCCGCCTGCCGTGTGGTAAAGGAGCTCCGGGTCGAAGTGTATGGAGTCGCGGTTAAAGAGCTCGCCACCCGCGATCCGGTCGAACCAGTCTTTATTGTACGTCTCTTCGTCGCCAAGGGTGTACTTTCTCTGTATGGAGCGTCCGCTCGGGGTATAGTAGCGTGCGATGGTAAGATGGATGGAGGAGCCGTCCCTGTACTCAAAGAGTTTCTGGACGAGTCCTTTCCCGAAAGAACGCCGCCCAAGGATAATCGCAGCGTCATTATCCTGCAAGGCACCCGACACGATCTCGGAGGCAGAAGCCGACAGCTCGTCAATAAGGACATACAGAGGCAGACCTATGAGCGAACCGGTGCCGTCACTATTGAAGTCCTCTCTCGGGACATTCTTACCCTCCATGTACATAATGAGAGATCCCGAGGGCAACATCTCGTTGCTCACTTGGAGGGCGGCTTCGAGTACGCCTCCGGGATTGCCCCGGACGTCAAGGATGATGCCTTTCGCGCCCTTCTGATGGAGACGGGCATACGCGGTCATAAAGTCGGAATAGGTATTTGCGCCGAAAGAGCCGAGCTTAATCACCCCGAGAGAGTCGCTTCTGAGATACGAAGCATCGACGGTGCTGACGGTGACAGCCCCGCGCTTCACGGACACGTCTCTCGTCGTCCCTTTGTCGGGGTCACGGAGCGTCAGCTTTACGAAACTGCCGTCGGCGCCCTTCAAGCGGGAACGCACGGAGTCTGCCGTAATCTTCAGCCCCTCGTACGATACGCCGTCCACTTTGATGATGCGCTCGCCGGCACGGATGCCCGCAAGGTCGGACGGACCTCCAGGGACCACGTCGAGAACCACAACGGTATCGAGGAGGTAATTAAACGTAACCCCGATGCCGTAAAAAGCCCCCTCCATACTCTCTGCCTCAGCCTTGCGCTCCTCAGCCGTCAGGTAGGAGGAGTGCGGGTCGAGCTGTGCCATCAGGGTGGGAATCAAATCCCGTACAAGGTACTCGGGATCTATGCTGTCGACGTAGTATTTCTCCACAAGGTCGAGCGTCGCTTCGAGCTTATCGAGGGCAGACATATTCTTACTGCCGATGAGGTAAATCGTGCGGTTCTTCTGTCCCACGAAATACCCGGCGATGCCGACGCCGACTATGAGGATTATGCCTACGATGTATTTGAGCAGTTTCTTCATAACGCTTTACTCTTCCTTTGCCTCTCCAAAAGGCAGCTGCACCACTTCGAGACCGGCTCTTTCGAGCAAATCGATACCCTCGGTGAGGCGGTATTTCTCCGCGAAAACAATTCTTTTGATACCCGCCTGAATAATCAACTTGGCGCACTCGAGGCAAGGCGCGTGGGTGACGTAAATCGTGGCTCCGGTGCTGTCGTTGTTGGAGGCAGCGACCTTGGTGATGGCGTTGGCTTCGGCGTGAAGGACATAGGGTTTGGTCTTATTGTCGGCGTCCTCGCATATATTCTCGAAGCCGGACGGGGTACCGTTGTAGCCGTCGGAGATGATACGTTTGTCTTTGACGAGCAATGCCCCTACTTGGAGACGGGTACAGTAGGAGTTTTCGCCCCAGATCTTCGCCATCCGGAGATACCTTCTGTCCACTTGAGTCTGCTTTTCTTCCATAATCCTTCTTCAAAAAACGCTTACAATCGCTACTTTGCCCTCATACAGTCCGAAAAGTTTCTCCCGGTACGGGTCTCCCGCAAACTTTGGTACGGGTCTTTTTGTCTCCTTGGTCTGTACCAAACCGGCTCCGCTTTTCCGGGAGGTCTGTCTGCTTCCTCGGGGCACTTGTCACATCCGCTCAGGGACCTCGATGCCGAGGATGCCGAACCCTGTCTTAATCACGCGGGCCGTGAGTGCGGAGAGCGAGAGTCGGAATGCCCTCACCGCCTCATTCGTCTCGCCGAGTACGGAGTGGTCGTGGTAAAACTGATTGAATTCCTTCACCAGCTCGTACACGTAATTGCAAACCGTCCCGGGATTCATCTCGGTGGCAGCAGAGTCGATGACGCCGCGGAAATCGTCCAGCCTCTGGATAAGCGCGATTTCTTTCTCCGAAAGAGCCACCCCGCCTGTCTCTGGAAGGGAGGTCATCGGCGCTATCCCACGCTCCTCGGCAAGTCTGAGGAGGCTTTTGATTCGGGCATATGTGTATTGGATGAAAGGACCCGTGTTGCCGTTGAAATTGATGGTCTCAAACGGGTCAAAGAGCATATTCTTCTTAGGGTCCACCTTGAGGATGAAGTACTTGAGTGCCCCAAGCCCCACGATGCGGGAGACTTCGCGGCGCTCTTCCTCGGGCATATCCGTCATCTTCTCCAAGCTCGAAGAGACCTCGTACGCCTGATCCGTCATTTTCTGAATCAAGTCGTCGGCATCCACGCGCGTGCCTTCCCTACTCTTGATCTTACTGCCGTCGGGCAGGGAGACCATACCGTATGAGAAATGCTTTAGTCCCTTACCGAACTCGAAACCGAGGCGGTCAAGGATGATGGAAAGGACCTGGAAGTGGTACTCCTGCTCGTTACCCACCACGTAAACCATCTTGTCGATGGGATAATCGCGAAAGCGGGTCTTGGCCGTACCGATGTCCTGAGTGATGTAGACACTCGTGCCGTCTGCTCTGAGGAGGATCTTGCGGTCCAGTCCGGCATCCGTGAGATCCGCCCAGACGGAGCCGTCCGGGTCTTGCACGAAGATGCCCTCTCTCAGACCGCGGAGCACTTCTTCCTTGCCCACGAGATACGTGTCGCTCTCGTAGTAAATCTTGTCAAAGTCCACGCCGAGCGCCTTGTAGGTCACTGCGAAGCCTTCGTACACCCAGGAGTTCATCCTACTCCAGAGACTGCGCACGGCTTCGTCGCCGGCCTCCCACTTCTGCAGCATCTCACGGACTTCTGCCATAAGCGGGCTCTGCTCCTCGGCTTCTTCTTCGCTAAGCCCTTTTTCGGCCATAAGCGCTTTCTTCTCTTCCGCGAGCTTGGTTCCGAAAAGGACGTAATACTCACCCACGAACTGGTCTCCCTTCATTCCCGTGCTCTCCGGGGTAGCTCCTTCGCCCCATTTCTGCCAAGCCAACATCGACTTGCAGATGTGTACGCCGCGGTCGTTGACGATATTCGTTTTGACCACTTTATTCCCGTTGGCGGCAAGAATTGTCGCGATGCTGTACCCGAGGAGGTTATTACGTACGTGACCGAGGTGGAGGGGTTTATTGGTATTCGGGGAGGAGTATTCCACCATATAGAGTGGAGCCTTTTCGTCCACGGGCTTTATGCCGAAGTCCTCCGTACCATAGTCTTCGAGGAGCTGGGAGAGGAAGAAAGAGGAGCGGAGACTGAGGTTAAGGAAACCCTTGACTACGTTGTATTTCTCCACGGCCTCCGGGTGTGACTCAAGGAGCTTAGCCCCTATCTCTTCGGCCGTTGCTTCGGGCTTCTTTCGGCTGATCTTTAGGAGCGGGAAGACGACAAAAGTGTACTGCCCCTCAAATTCTTTCTTCGTAGGCTGCAGCACGATGTCCTTGACTTCAAAGGAAGCGCCGTACAGTCCGGAGAGCACTTCCGAGATAAAGCCCCTCAGTTTCTCTTCTATGGTGATGTTTGTCATTTGCTTTCTTTCAAAAGGTTGGTTTCGGTGTCGGGAAAAATCACAGTGGGCTTGAAGGTCTTGGCCTCTTCTTCCGTAACGATGGCGTAGGCGATAATGAGGACGATGTCTCCGGGGATGAATTGCCGGGCGGCAGCGCCATTGAGGCAAATCTCTCCAGAGCCTCTTTTCCCTTCGATGGCGTAGGTCTCGATGCGGGCTCCGTTATTGTTATTGACGACCTGAACTTTTTCGTTCGGCAGGATGCCTGCCGCCTCCAAGAGGAGCGGATCCACGGTGATGCTTCCGATGTAATTGAGGTTGGCATCGGTGACTTTTACCCGGTGTATCTTGGACTTAAGTACGTGTAAAAACATAGCTTTTTTATTTCTTCTGTGTCTCTCCTAAGAGGAGCAGCGCCACGGCTGTTGCCGCGATGCCTTCCTCCCGACCGGCGAACCCCATTTTTTCGTTCGTCGTTGCCTTTATCGAGATTTGGTCTTCGTTTATCTTGAGGATACCGGCGATGACGGTAACCATCTCCAGGATATGGGGGTTTATCTTGGGGCGCTCTGCGATGACGGTGGCATCGATATTCCCTACCTTGTAACCGGAAGCGGCAACCATCTCAAGGACTTTACCCAAAAGCACCTTGGAGTCTGCACCCTCATACCCGGGATCCGTGTCCGGGAAGTGAAACCCGATGTCCCGCAAGGCAAGAGCCCCGAGGAGCGCGTCCGAAATGGCGTGGAGGAGTACATCGGCATCCGAGTGCCCCAGAAGCCCTTTTTCAAAAGGGATAAGCACTCCGCCGAGCCGGAGCTCTCGTCCGACCGCAAAGCGGTGCACGTCATATCCTTGACCTATCCGCATGGGTAGTTTTGTCATCGTTCTTTATCTTCGCAAAAATTACTCACCCAGCCCCCGGGGTGGAGGGGTACAGACCTCGGAGGAAATTTATGTCTGTGTCTCGTCCTCATCCGGGTCCGTATCTTTTACTTTTTTCGGTCTGTACCTCGATTCTTCGTTTTACCACAGGCAGAGATCAGAAGTCCAAAGTCACGCCGACCCTCAGCGTGTTATTGAGGGGAGAGTCCGGCTTGGAAGCAAGGAGATAGGAGACATCCACCGTCACCATCTCGTACTTCACACCCGCACCGATCGTCAGACCGGTACCCGTTCCTTTGGAGGCGTGCTGGTAGTAATACCCCGCACGACCGAAAAGCCGGTCCGCATAGTTGTATTCGACGCCCAGACCCCAAGCCACTTCGTTGAACTCCTCGGCGCTGCCGCCTTTCGCGTCCGCAAAAGAACCGAAAAGCCCCTCGAAGACGCTCATGGAATAGTACTTGGAGAGCTCCTCCGAGCTGCCGTTCCCGGGGAACGTGGGCGCCAGAAACTTACTCGCTTCCACGTATACCCCCAGCTTGTGAAGCTCCGTAAAGTCGGTCTTCAGTCCCACGCCCAGCCGCATCACGGCGGGCGAGAAGAGGTAGCTCTTGCCCCCGTCGTGGGTCAGTTTGCCGCCTATGTTATTCAAAGCCAAAGCTGCCGTAACTTCCATATCTCTCGCCGCTGCCACAAACGGTCTGCGGTACGATACGGAGACGTCACCGAGGATGGTGCCCGCTTTTCCGGAGATGCCGGACGAGACGGTGTTGTAGTCGCTCATAGCGTATCTCAGAGCCGCACCTACGCTCCAATTCCGATTCAGGCGCAGTGCATACCCCAGATCGACGGCAAGCTCATACGGGTGTACCGTCACGGGCGCCATGGTGTTCGTCATAAAAGCCAGCGTCTCCCCTACCCTGAAGTACCTCGCGGAAGCCGCAAGGCTGTGTCTCATCCCCGTTGCCGACTCGAAAGAATAGTAGCCCGTCAGGAAAGAAAAGCTCATCCCCTTCACTCCGAAAGAGGTCATCCACGGCGTATAAGTCGCAGAGAGCCCCCAAGTGTTTTCGAGGAAGCCCATCTTACTCATATTGTGATAGATGCCATACGCATCCGCACTCGTCGTCAAGCCTGTATTACCCATCGCGGCACTTCGGGCATCGGGGTGGATGGTCAGCGAAGGCAAGCCCATAATCACCGGACTCCAGTAGACGGGACCGTCAGCGGGTACGACATCCGACGCCCCTTGGGCAAAGGCACCACGGGCAAATAGCACACTCGTAAGGACAAGCAAGAGAGCGGGTAAAATGGCTCTATTCATCAGGTCTGAAAAATTGCGTCTGTGTAACCTCGGCGGGAAGCTCTTCCCGCATCAAGGTGTAAAATTACTCCTAAAAACCCGAACCCCAAAATCCAACAAAAGTTCACCCTCCGATCCCTCATAGAGACGCCTCATATCCCCATCCACGCGCTCGAAAGAATCGGAGAGCGGGAAAGTCACGACATCGCCCATCTTCATCAGATAATACCGACTGAGAAGTGCAAGTGTCCCCGCAATACGCTCCTCGGAGACCCGGACGGAAAGCTGCCCTTCGCTCCGATCTTCGCCACGGAAGTCTACAAAGGGGATTTCTTCCGGGAACCGGTTTTTGGGGTAAAAGGAAGACAGAAAGAGGGAGCCGTCGAAGTTATAAGACAGGGAGGGATCCTCCGACTGCCCGAGGGCTCGCTTAAAGAGTCCGAGGTCTGCGAAACCGATACCGAGAGCCATCTCGTCGTAGTAGCGACCTGCATGCACCTCTTCGAATGCGCGCCCCACTCTGCCCACTCGGACAGCCAAGAGCGGCACAAACCCTACCGCTTCGCTCCACCAAGGGAGGGAGAGGACTTTGCCCGAGTTATTGATCGAGCTGTCGCCTCGGAGGAATATCTGTCCGACTTCGGGTTTTTCGCCCAAAGGGGTTCGGGAAAGCAACCGATACTCTGTACAAAAAATCTTCATACCGCCATCGGGCGAAGCCCATCACCCTTCCTCAAGGTCGAAAGTAGCCTCCTTGCGGGCGCGCAGACGACTGAAGAGGACCGCGAGATGGGAGTATAGGGACGTATTTTGGACAGCCACCCGCTCGGGGACGGTGAGGCGGTAGGGGGTAAAGTTCCAAATCCCCGAGATGTTGCTATTCTCCACAATGAAGTCGGTTACTTTTTGAGCCTTATCCACAGGCACGGTCAACACCGCAACCGCCACGTCGTCGCGCGCCACGTCGGGCAACTGATCCAAGTGGTAAACCGGGATGTTGTGGATTTCCTGACCCGTGATGAGCGGGTTCACGTCGAACCCCCCGACCACATTCAGTCCGTACTGACTGAGACCTCTGTCCTGCAGAAGTGCGGACCCCAAGCTCCCAACGCCGAAGATGTAGGCGTCGTGCGTCTCGGAGAACCCGAGGAAAGTCTCCAGGACGTCCACCAATTCCGGCACCGAGTACCCCACTCGGGTGCGACCGGAGATATTCACATAGGAGAGGTCTTTGGCCACAAGAGCGGCATCCACACCCACACTGCGAGAAATCACGGTACTGGAGACTGTGGGTTCGTTTTGTGCCAAGAGGACTTTCACGAAAGCCAAATACCAAGGAAGACGTCTGAGAGCGGGTTCCGGGACATTGAAGTATAAGTTGTTCTTCTTTTCTTCTTTCATATAATGGGTGCCGATATCTATCCGTTTTTCCAAAGACAAAATTACCTCTTTTTTTCGGGATAACGGTCATACTCCTTGGCTGCGAAAGCCAAGTCGCGCGTCCGATCCGTACGAAGCGGGCGGCTGACGAGATACAGACCAAAGAGATCGTCCCGGTCTGTATCTTTTTCCTTCGTCATACAGACCAAGGAGACTGTCCCAGTACGTACCGGAGTCAGTCCGGAGTCCGGATGAAAACTTTTGGTGTAAAAAGGACGGCAAGCATCAAAGCAGGGAACATCGGTATGCTCCTTCACGCTCATCTGTCCCCGAACCTCAAGTCGAAAAGTCTTTTCAGAGCTCGGAGTAAAGCGCCGACAGCTCCTTACGGAGGCGGGGCTTCTTCGAGACACCCTCCGGCTCATAGCCGAGGACGAGGAGATTGACGGGCGTGTGCTTGCCCATCTCGAAGCCGAAGAGTGCGCACGCCTTTTCACGGTCGAAAGCGCACACCCAGAGCGAACCGATTCCGAGATCCCACGCCTGCATCTCCATATACGACGTAGCGATGGCGCAGTCGATGTAGACGGCACTGTTTCGCCCGTCTTTGTAGACCCAGGCCTCTTCCTCTTCTCCCACCACCATCAGTATCTCCGACGCGTCGTGAAGAAAAGCGCGATCCCAACACCGGTATATCTTCTCCCGTGCCTCGGCACTCTTGAGCCGGTAGATACGGAAAGGTTGCTGGTTGTGTGCCGAGGGGGAGTTGCGGGCAGCGTCAAGGATGAGCGCCATATCCTCTTCGGAGATCTTTCTCGAAGGGTCGTAAGCGCGGTGACTGTGACGATTTTGGATGATGGAAGCGACTGACATAGGGGTTTTATAAAGGTTCGTTTTTGAAAAAGACAAGGAATAAGATGAGGAGGAGAAAGGCATATCCGGAGAAATACCACCAAGCCGCAGGGTACCCGAAAGTATCGATGACGAAGCCTCCGAGCATCGAGCCGCCAAAGTTGCCGATCCCGCTCGTGAGCATCATCAGAAGCCCTTGGGCGGAACTGCGGAGGACGGAATCCACTTTGTGGTCGATATAGAGTGAACCGGACACGCTGTAGAAGCTGAAAGCGAAGCCGTACACCAGCATCGCGAGCACAAACATCCACACGCCCCCGCCGGGGTTCCCCAAGCCCAAGAGTCCGAAGCGGACACTCCACGCCAAAAGGCTGATAGAGAGCACGGCTTTGATGCCGAAGCGAATCATAAAGAAGGGGAGAATGAGGTAAGAAAGCGTCTCCGCCACTTGACTAAGCGAGATGAGCGTCCCGGAGTGCGTCACGCCAAACGTGGACGCGTACTCGGGCATCGCTCCGAAGTGGTTGCTCAGGTAGTCGTTGGTGAACGTGTCCGAAATCTGCATACAGACTCCCATAAAGACACTGAAGAGGAAAAAGAGCGCAATCTGCCGATCCTTGAAGATCGAGAAGGCTTTAAGGCCAAGTCTTTCCGGAAGGGTCTGCGGGGTCGGTGTCGTACCTTTCTTCTTCTCAATCAGCTTGGAAGACTTGAAGCTTAGGAGGTAAAGCGCAAGTACGAAAGAGAGCGCGGCGGAGATCTTGAGCTGTAGAATGGAGGCTTTGAAGCCCATCAAGTCGACAAAGAGCGCCGCTGCCACGAAGCCCACCGTCCCAAAGAGACGGATGGAGGGGAAATGCTTGTAGCTGTCGAGGCGCTCCTCTTCGAGGAGGTTGTAGGAGACGGCATTCGTAAGGCCCAAGGTCGGCATATAAAAGAAAACCGCCATTAGGATAAAGAAATAGAGCGCCCCGAATGACGTCGTCTGCGAAGCAAGAAGCAGGAAAATACCGGAGAGGAAGTGCGCGAAGCTCATCAGCCGCTCGTCCGGTATCCATTTGTCCGCCACGATGCCGAAAAGCGCCGGTGTCAGGAGGCTCACCAGCCCCATAGTCCCGTAAATGCTCCCTATCTGCCACCCGCTGTAACCGAGCGTACCGCCGAGGTAGGCGCTGAAGGAGACAAGCCAAGAGCCCCATACTGCGAACTGTAGAAAGTTCAGCAGCATCAATTTCGCTTTTAACTTAAGTACTCGATGCGACACCTTTGGGACAATCTATTTTTTGAGGTACAGACCGACGAGAGGACGAGATACAGACCAAGAAAAGAATGAGATACAGACCGGCGGGAGGACGAGATACAGACCAAGAAATAATCCTCCGTCCGAAGTACGTCATTGGACCGGCGAGATCCGTTTGGCCTCCTTTTCTCCTTTGAAAAGGAAGACAAAGAGCATCCCGATAAGCAGCGCATACCCTGCGAAAATGAACCAAGAGTCGGGGAAGCCGGCTTCGTCGACCACAAACCCCGCCGCATAAGACCCGACGAAAGACCCAACCCCGTTCGTCATCAGGATAAAAAGCCCCTGGGCAGAGCTGCGCATAATGGGCTCTACCTTTTGGTCCACATACAGGGAGCCGGAGATATTGAAGAAGTCGAACGCCACACCGTAGACAATCATAGAGAGGATGAGCATCCACACGCCCTCTCCGGGGTTGCCGGCACCGAGGAGTCCGAAACGGAGTACCCATGCAAAAAGACTGATCGCCATCACCGTCTTTATCCCGAATCTCTTGAGGAAGAACGGAATCAAGAGGATGCACACCGCTTCCGAAATCTGACTGATCGAGATGAGCGTGCCGGAGTGCTCCACGCCAAACGACCCCGCATACCTCGGGTCTTCGCCGAAGCCGGTGAGGTAGACGTTGGCAAAACCATTCGTAATCTGGAGACAGATGCCGAGAAGCGCGCTGAAGACGAGAAAAAGTGCCATCTGCCTGTCGCGAAAGAGACCGAAAGCCTGCAAGCCGAGGCGCTCCTTGAGGCTCTTTTTGCCCTGCGCACTCAAGTCACTCACCACGCGGGACGACTTGAAAGTAAACATATATCCCGCGAGCGCAAAAGAGAGGAACGCGGAGACCACTAACTGGAGGTTGGAAGTCTTGAGCCCCATCAAGTCCACCGCCACCATCGCCACGATGAAACCTATCGTCCCGAAAACCCTGATCGGAGGGAAGTGTTTGACCGTATCAAGCCCCGCTTTATTCAGCATATTGTACGCCACGGCATTCGTAAGCCCGAGGGTCGGCATATAGAAGAAGACCGAGAGGAGGACACAGGTGTAAAGGGAGAAATAGTCCGTCTGATAAGCCGCAAGGAGCATCAGCCCGCCCGAAAGGATATGAGAGAAGCTGATGAGCCGCTCATCCGGTATCCACTTGTCGGCGATGATGCCGAAGAGCGCCGGCGTGATGAGCGAAGCGATCCCCATAGTTGCGAAGAAACTGCCGATCTGAGTACCGGTGAACTGAAGCGTACCGCCAAGGTAAGCGCCGAGCGAGATCAGCCAAGAGCCCCAGACGGCGAACTGTAGGAAGTTCATCACAATGAGGCGGAGTTTGATTGTGGTGGCTTGTGACATTAGGTGGTTTTTGAGGGATTAAATAAAGGGAGACTTACAGATTCAGAATCTCTTGAGCTTCCGGCACATCCCGTCTGCACAAATGACATCCAGTACTTCGTGAAGCACTCTGCGGTTCTTTTCCTGCATCGGCACGAGGGGGAGGCGGAGATTGTCTTTGAGGTAGCCGAGGTAGGACATCACGGCTTTGATGCCTACGGGATTGCCGTCAACGAAGAGGAGTGCGTAGAGATCCTTAAAGAGACGGTGACGCTTGAGCGCCTCGTCATAGTTGCCCGCCCGGACTTGGTGTACCATCTCGCCGAACTCGGCAGGAAACGCATTGCCGACCACAGAGATCACGCCGTCCACGCCCATCGTCATCAGAGGGAACGTGATCGTGTCGTCGCCGGAGAGTACGAAGAAACCCTCGGGACGGTTCTTGGCGACAAGGTCGATTTGGGAGACAATCCCGCTTGCTTCCTTTATACCGACGATATTCGGACAGTCGACGGCGAGCCTGAACGTCGTCTCGGGAAGCATATTCACAGCCGTGCGTGCGGGAACATTGTAGATGATGACGGGCAGAGGCGAGTGCTCGGAGACGTACCTGAAGTGCTGGTACAGTCCCTCCTGTGACGGCTTATTGTAATAGGGGCAGACCACAAGGGCAGCATCGATGCCGTCGCGGTACATCGTGGTGAGCCTGTCCACGGTACGGAGCGTACCGTTGTGGCTGACACCCGCCACAAGCGGAAGACGACCTCTATTGACGCGAACCACAGTGCGAAGGATATCGTCCATCTCTTCTTCGCTCAACGTGGGGGTCTCGCCTGTCGTACCCAGGACGACAAGGAAGTCCGCCCCGTTTTGTATCTGGAACTCCACGAGCCACTCAAGCGAAGCGAAGTCCACTGTTTTATCGTCATTGAAAGGGGTCACGAGTGCGGTGCCCAAGCCTCTCAGGTAAAGTCTGTCTTCAGACATATTTCTGATTCTGTGAAAAATGTAGGTGCTTAAAGTTTGTACCCCACAAATATAGCCAAAATGCGTGCACCCTGCCTACTTTTGGTCGGCTCCCCAAAGCCTATTTCACGAGATACGTACCAAGAAGATCTTCCCGTACAAGCCAAAACCGTCTCGTAGTACAGACCGAAAAAGTCCGCTTGGTACGTATCTCGCCAGGAGGGTATATAAGGCAGACCCTTCCCCGGGTGTGGGGAAGAGTCTGCTCTTAAATCAGTAACTGTCACCGATTCCTGCCGGAACCGGCTCTATGAGCTTCTCTTACTTCAAAGCGGCAAGCGCTGCGTCGTAGTCGGGTTCTTCGGTAATCTCCGGAACGAGCTGCGTGTAGAGGATCTTGCCGTTTTCGTCCAAGACGTAAACGGAGCGAGCCATCAATCCACGCATCGGACCCTCTGCGATTTCGAGACCGTAAGCTTTCACCATATCATCGTCACGGAAGAGGGACAGGGTCACGACGTTATTCAGTCCCTCAGCTGCGCAGAAGCGGGAGGAAGCGAAAGGAAGGTCTTTGGAGATGCAGAGCACCACGGTATTGTCGAGCTCTGAAGCAAGCTTATTGAACTGACGGGCGCTCTGAGCGCACACGCCGGTGTCGATGCTGGGGAAGATATTGAGGATGACACGCTTGCCCTTGTAGTCGGAGAGCTTGACATCGGAGAGGTCGGCTTTGGCCGCCTTGAAGTCGGGAGCCTGTGCGCCGGCTTGGGGAAGCTCGCCTGTGAGTTTGAAAGGATTGCCTTGGAGTGTTACGGTTGTTGCCATATTTTCGTTTTCTAAAGTTTGGGATTGGGTGATTGAATCAGTTTCGACATTAGAACCGCCATCACCCGACTTTTGTTCGGCCGAAGTACAAGAAACGGCACCAATAAGAATGAGGGCAAAAAGAGCAGTCTTATTCATCTTGCGTAATTATTTATCCGGGGTATAAGGATCAGTGGAGAAACAGCCTCCGGCACTATTGCCGGCATACTCGGGCGCGTAGTAGCTCTGTACCGACGCAGGTCCGTAGCTGAAGGTGCCGCCCACGTTGGCCACGGCATTAAGCTCAAGGACGTGCTTACCCTTGGGTAAGTAGTCTATGAAGATATAATCCGTATCGTCACGGCGCGAATAGTGCCACCACAAGCGATCGGAAGTACCGTAACCACGGAAGTCGTACCCCGGCTCAAGCCCTGCGGCACGCCTGTCGAGGAGGGTCACGAGCGAGAGATCCTGCCGGGTCTCGAGGAGATAGCGAACGACAATTTCTTCGCCCGCCTTAGCGTGCTTTTCGTCTGTCAGGCGGACGAGGTCGGACTTGCCGTCCCGTACCCTGCGGGCATATATCTCCTTGTAGACTTTCAGCTTATCCCCCGTCGGCGTGATCTCCCGGATGGGCTGCTCAACTTCGTAGCGTACGCCCCCGAGGACGACAGGGGTCTTAATGCCGGTCCAAGACAAGCTCAGCCTGCCGTCACCCGGCGTATTGTATAAGGGGAAAAGGATGTGCCCTGTGGCGCGCTCGAGGGGGGTAAGTGAGTGTACCTCTTTGCCCACAGTGAGGCGGGCATCCCTGTCCATGGCGGACGGCTCATTCGCACGAACCAAAAGTGTCACGGCGTCCAAGTAGACGGGGTCGTCCCACATCGTCCCCTGCTTGAGCTGCATCAGGAACCGCACCACTTCCGGACGGAGAGAAGAGGAGTCCTCGGCCAAGAAGAGCTCAAGGAGAAGACGCTCCAAGTCGCTCTCCGCGAAGGGTACGCGGTCTTCGACGAAACGGACGATCTCCGGATAGTGCTTTTGGTCAAAAACTTTGGCATAACGGGCATACCTCAGAAGCGTACTCGGAGAAGCGGCTTGGTAATGCTTCCTCAAGTCCTCCACCTGACGGTCGTACTCTTTCCGGAGCTCATCCGGCAGAGAAGAGAGACGCAGTTCGTCATACGCATAGAGGAGCATCTCAAGCCCGACATAATCGCGGTACCACCGGTCTTTGCTCCCTATCGATCGTCTCAGGAATCCGAGACCCTCTTTGGCAACTTCTTTCATCTCGGGAGAGAAGTAGTCTTGTCCGTTTCTGAGATTATGGAGAAGCAGGTGCGTGAGCCAAACGGAGGGCGAGGGATAAGTTTTCGTGAAATAGAACCCGCCTTCCGGGCTTGCATACTTCAAGAGTTCGCGCTCATAGTCCGCCATCTTGCGGGCTATACGTTCATCGTCGGAGAGGAAAGCGTAGTAGCGCGCGAGGTCACGCGGGGAAGCTTGGCGGGCGAGACGGGCCGAGGGCTCATCCTCCGCGTAAGCTTGGAGCTCTTTGGCACTCTGTTCTAAGGTCGCTCTGAGGTCGGGATGCTGCCCGAGTGTGCGCCGAAGCTCGGCGAGGGTGGCAAACTTGGAGGAAAGCGCAAAGAGGCTCAAGTCCGTCACTTTTTCGTCCGGGTCGTACGCTTTGGCAAGCTCAGAGAGCAGGAGATGAAGCGGCGAAGCAAAGAGTTCTACGAGTGCCGGCGTCTCCGTGCGGTTTAGGACTTTCGGGAGGGAAAGCTCGGTCTTATTTGCCCCGAAAACCGTGATCGGCACTGCCACATTGTAGCGCTCTCTGTCCGGCTTCACGGGGATCGTACGCTCTATCGCATCACGCTCATCCCCGGCGGAGACAGAGGCCGAGAGCCTCAAACTGTCCCCGTCCGTGACAAGGATCTCGAAAGGCACGGTCCCGGTGAAATTTTTGGTCAGACCGAGCTTTTCTTCTACTACCGTACCACGTTCGGACGAGATACGTACCGAGGCGTCCTCCTCGGACGTACCGAGAGTAGACTGCACCCTTGCTTGACCGAAGAGCCGGTCTCCGACGCGGAGGAAACGGGGCATAGAGAGGTCTATGGAGAGGGGTTTGTCCACGCTCAAGCTTTGGACCCCTTCGGCATCTTGCTTGAGATCGGGCCAAAAAGCATACATCTTCGCCCTAAAAGTCGTCCGGGTATCGGGGATCTTGAAATCGAGCTTCACTTTGCCCGCCATATCCGTGCGAAGCAAAGCAGAAAAATAGGCATTCTCGGCGAAATTTCTCCGCACGGGACTTTTTCCCGACTTAGGTGCGGCATCCGCCCCCACCACTGCCGCTTCGGAGAGCTCGAGCGACTGCATCTTAGCCGCACCTCTGACAGAGCCGCCAAAGAGCATTTCGTCCATGGCATAGTTGTACACTTCGCTCGAAATGTCGCCAACTGCCGCACTCGGCCACGAGAGTGCGCCACCCGCATCGTCAAGCGCCACGTCATAAACCGAGACAAGGACGGGCATCCCTAAGGGAGCGGGGTTTCCGAGGCTGTCCGTGACCTGCACTTCCCGAGTAAAGCGGTCTCCGGGTCGGAACGTCAGACTGTCCGAGAGCCCGAGGATTTCGATCTTCGCACCCGTGTCCGAAGCCTCTTCCTCATCATCTCCCCGGCCTGAGAGATACGACCTGTACTCTTTTCCCTCCCGGACTGCAAACACACTCCTTACGGGTCGCTCCGCAGTGATCGGTAAGCGGTACATTTTACCCGCCTCCAGTTTCTTAACTTCGAGAGACAAAGCACCGCCCTTTCCTCCGTAAGAGATTTGCGCAAAAATAGGCTTGGAGGAGGCCAATAGCAGCGTGCGGTCGTCCGCTTTGTGCGCAAAGAGCACGGTGTCCCCGCTGAACCGCTCGTCCTTCTCTCCATAGAGGTAGACGCCGCCCGATTCTTCACGGATCGCGGTACCGAAGTAGTCCGTACTTTCGAGGCGGAGGCGGTAGGTGCCGGACGGGAGATCCGTACGGGCGAACGTTTTCTCCCCTTTCAGAGGCAATTCGCCAAGCGGGTAGACCTGCCCTTTCTCATCAACCAGACTCGCTTTTATCCGAGACCTTGAGAGGTCTCCAAGCGGAAGTCCCTGATAGGGTTGATTTTTGGTGGACAGCGTGATGTTCTTCTTCTCAAACGGGCGCGCCATCGCACTCGGGCTGAGCGGCAGGCTCACACGGTGCATCATGAGGTAACGTCCGTCAGTGGCGACGTGTCCGAGAGCGTCCGTCGCCTGCACCGTGACCGAAGTCCCCCAAGAGGCTTCGAGCGGTTTGGTCTCGAAGAAGAACCGTCCCTCGCTGTCGCTCTTCACCGAGAAACGCTTCATCCCGTGGTTGTCAAAAGAGAGCGCCACATCCGCAGGCACGCCGTGGCCGTTGAGGTCGGTCGTCCGGCCGTAAACCCTCATCACTCGGCTTTCGGTATAACCCGTGGGGATGCTGTCGATCCGGACACTGAGGTAGCTCAGTTTGTAGTCCTCCACCCGGATGGGCTCACGGTCGTCCGCGTCGCTCCTGAGGGAATAGTCCGTGTAGGCTTCGTCGCGGGGCAGGTCGAAAGCGATCTGAGCCACGCCGTTGTCATCGGTGGCAAAGCGGACTTTGTCCACAGCGACCTCGTCGCCGTTGACCATCGCCAAGAGGGTGACGGTACCCTCTTTTTGCTTCAAAAGCCGTGCATCTCCCCTATGGTTCACCGAGCGATAGACCAGCCCCACCTTGAGGGTCTGCCCACGGCGGTAGATGCTCCGGTCGGGGTAAAATAGGAGTTCGTCTGTCCATTTCTCCGCTTCCTCCGGTCTTGCCTTATGGGCTCCGTAGACGTAAAAGGTACGCTCGCCGATCATATCGGGATGCGTGACGGTGACCCGGTACGCTTCACCCTCCGCGGGACGGGGCTCGATAAGTGCCTTGCCGTCCGCGCCGGTCGTCACAGAGCCGAGGACTTTGCTCTCCCTTCTTTGGGTACCGTGCACCGTGGCTTTAACGCCCGAGAGGGGATGCCCGTCCGTGAGGGCATAGGCAAAAAGGTAGCTCCCGTCCGCGCTGTCGTATTTGTCGACGTCCGCTTTACCGTTCTCCAGGTAGACCGTAATCCAAGCTTCGGAATCCCCTTTCTTTTTCAGTACGACCGAGTGTCTCTTCACGGTCTGTATCTCGAGTTCTTCTCGGTCTGTGATAAGTTTTTTCGTAGGTACGTGCAAGATTTTTACCTCCCTGCCGTCCAAGAATACGCTCCAGTCACCTTTCGCGATGCCGGAGAGGGAGACTTCCGCCTTGCCGGCTTCGAGATCCGTCATCCGTGCGTCCAAAAAAGGCATATACATCCGCTCAAGCTCTATCCCGCTCAGTGCTTCGGCATAATCAAAGCCGTTGTCCTTAAACGGCTTCCGGAGTGCCTCAAGGCGGACATCAAGGGAATCACTCTTCGCGATCCAAGCCTCCGCCCTACCTTCGCTCACGGCTTCGCCTTTGTCTTCCAAAAGGCTATTGTAGTCTATCTCCAAAAGGTTCATCTGTAGGAGGTACCTCTCCGGCACCGTCCCGAAGAGGGGCAGAACTTCTTCGAGATACTTCCGCACACCCGAGGGACCGCCCTTCATCTCTGCATTCCGCTGCACGAGGTGGTACGCGTCGGGGGAGAAACCGGCCTTGAGCGCCCGCTTCACTTCCTCATCGAGGAAAGACTGCACTTCGGGGTACCACCTGCCGAGCTGGTTCCCAACTTGGAGGAGGGTTTCGTATCCGTTTTCGTCCTCCGGCACCACAAAGCTCCACCCGCGGACACGCCCTTGGTAAGCGAGGTCTTTCATATCCGGGATTTGTCTGAGCGCCTTTCTATCGGAAAGGAGACCTTCAAGCATCGCCAAAGCCTCTCTCCCGGACTTCTCTTTGCTCCAGAGGAGCGTGTCCCGAGACTCATCCTGTATGTCGTACTCTTCGACCTGCCTCGACGCATTGCGGTAGAGGCGATCCAGTCGCGAGAGTTGGTCTATGAGCCTGTCGGTACGCAAGGGGTTATCTTTCAGCGACTTTTCCATATCTTTTTGTCCAAGTGCCATGACTCCGAAAAGCACCAAAACAAAGGTTACTGCTCCTGCTATTATTCTTCTTTTCATCATCGTATCAATATAGTTGTCCAAAGGGGATCGTTATCACTCACATAAGCCTTGATCAGCTCATCTCCTGCGCCAAGCTCACGCGCCTTGGCGATATCTTTCTCCACCTCTTTTTTTTCGCCATACGCCTTCCAGACGCAAGCACGTGTAAGGTAGTCCTCTGCCGTCACCACCTTGCCCTCATCTATGACTTTGCGTATCGCGGCGTGTGCTTCGGAGAGCCGTCCTTCGCGCAAGTAGACGCCCGTCAGCACCCGGGCCGCCACATGAAGAGTCGGCTGCTCGGTAATAAGCAAGGAGAGCGCCTTCTCCGCCTCGAGTTCCTGCCCCCGCTCAAAGTCGGTGGCAGCCAGAGTGACGCGCGGAAGATAGCCTTGGGGGTTGTTTTTGACGATGTGTTCGAGATCCGAAGCGGCTCCGTTCCAGAGTTTCTCCCGTATCAAGACGAGTGCCCTGCGGTAGCGGTACACTTCGTTGTCGGGGTTCTTGGAGATCAGGGGTTCGAGGTCGGCAAGTGCCTCACTGGTGCGTCCCCTTTTCTCAAAGAGCTCTGCCCTGCGGCTTCGGATGTCGTCCATCTCCGGATGAGCGGACAAAGCCTCGGAGAGCAAAGAGACGGCCTCGGCAGTATCCTTACGGGAGACCACGAGCTCGGCAAGATTGGCTTGGAGCAAAAAGTTGGCTGCGTTATCGGGCATCAGCAGTATGGCCTTGCGAAGCGCCATCTCGGCAGAGTCCGCCACGCCGCGCTCGAAATAATCGAAGTAATCGAGCGTGAGCTTCTCGTATTGCGCCTGCGTTGTCTCTGCCTGCCCGAAAAGCGGAGCAGCAAAGAGGAGCGGGAGCAAGACACATAGGATCTTTTGAATCCGGGCCATAATGCAAGTGCGGAGATTTCTGGTTTATTCGCCGCCCCTAAAGGTACAAAATAGTTCGGAGTATCGGGTTAAGCGTCAGAAGTGACCCTAAATGAAATCTAAGGACAAGTGCGGACAGAGACAGCAATGGGGTACAGACCGAGGAAAAAAGATTGGTCTGTATCTCGCTTGGACGAGACACATACCAAAAAGTTATCTTAGGTACGTACCTTTTTTCACCCGCTTACGGGGCAAGAGGTAGCTTGGCAGTCGTGGCGTGCAAAAGGGGGTTACCAATCGCGCCCCTCTTCGTAGTCGTAGTCGGGAGAGTTCTTGCCGTAGCGGTGCTTATTCTCGTTCTTCCGTCCCGACCGGAGGAGCTTGCTCTTGGGGTTTTCGGCATAGGCTTTGTCCACCGCCTTGTCGCTGTTGAAAGCCCGGCTGGTTTCTTTGCCTTTGTTTTCGCGCTCGATTTTGCGAAAGATGCCTTTGAGGGGGACAGTGGCTCCATCAAGAGCCACCTCGTCTTCAAGTGTGGCTTTATCTCCGATGCCGACAGTTTGACCGTTACGTGTGACGCGTCCTTCTCTGAGGTATTGCTCGGATTCTTTGCGAGTGTACTCGTAGTACTCGCTCAAGATACGGCTGATGCGTACTTCCATAAGTGCTTATGGGATCGTATGTAAGTTTAAATAGATTGGTAAAATAATCCGTTTGCAGTTACAGCCTCGTTGGTCGAAGTAAGTTTCGCCCGAAGCTCCGACAAAGTTACCTCTTTTTATTTAAAGAATATTCGTACGATACGTAAAGTCCAAAATATCCTGAATGTACCCGAAAGCCACTCCCGTCACAGAGTCGGCACAGCCGTAATAGACGGCAATCTTACCGGTCTCGGGGTCGTGAAGCGAAGCGCAGGGGAATGTAACGTTGGGGACATCACCCACGCACTCGTAAATCTCGTGCGGAGAAATAAGATAGGCACCGGAGCGGGCTTTTACTTTCCACGGTTCGTCAAGGTCGAGGATGGCAGAGCCGAAGGCGTACACATACCCGGAGGCGCTTCTGAGCACACCGTGGTAGATGAGGAGCCACCCTTCACTTGTCTCGATGGGCACGGGACCCGCACCGATCTTCATACACTGCCAAGCGCTCACTTCAAAAGGCGCAGGACTCATCACGTGGCGGTGTCTGCCCCAAAACTCGAGATCCGGCGACTCGCTGTAGAAGATGTCGCCAAACGGAGTATGACCATTGTCACTGGGACGGGAGAGCATCGCAAAACGACCGTTTATCTTGCGGGGGAAGAGTACGCCGTTCCGGTTGAAAGGAAGGAAGGCGTTTTCTACCTGGTGAAAAGTCTCGAAATCGGTCGTCCAAGCAATACCGATCGTCGGGCCATAGTAACCGTTGCACCACGTCACGTAGTACTTGCCGTCAATAAGAGCCACACGGGGATCGTAACCGTAGACCCACTCGCCTACCTCCTTGTCCTCGCAGTCAAACTCGATCTTATCGGGACGAATATCCCAGTGAAGCGCGTCTTTGGAGAAGCCCACGTGCAGACGCATCCGGCGGTTCGTGTCATCCACGCGGAAGACCCCCGCAAAGCCGTCCTTAAAAGGCACCACGGCACTATTGAAGATACTGTTGCTCGTCGGTGTCTCGTACCGTCCGATGATGGGATTTTTGGAGTAGCGCCAGAGCGGGGCATTAGAGCCTTCGGGGCGGTCTTCCCACGGGATATTGGGGAGCGGAGCTCCTTTGATGATCAATTTTTTGTCCATACTGTGAAATATACGCGTTAGGGGGATTATTCGGAAATCGTATTGCCCTCTTCGTCATAAGTGAAGGGGACTTTTATGGCGCAGACAATACCGGGGATGGCCAGCAGCACCGCGATGAGAAAAAACGTCTTATAGCCCAAGGCATCACTGAGTGTCCCGCTGACAAGCCCCGGAAGCATAAAGCTGAGATTCATCAGAGACGTAGCTATCGCGTAGTGTGCCATCTGGTGCGGTCCCTTGGCGACCTGTTGCATCATGAAGAGAGAGAGACCCACGAAGCCGAAGCCGTACCCAAACTGCTCAAAAGTGATGCCTATGCCGGTCCAGATCAGCGACTCGGGCTGAAACTCCGCGAGCAACAGAAAGACGACGAACGGGATGTTGAAGATCAAGATGAGTGGCAGTAGAACCTTTCGAAGTCCCATCTTGGAGATAAAATACCCCGAGAGTATACTCCCGACGACAAATGCGAGGGTGCCGAGCGTCCCGTAGATCAAGCCGAAACTTTCGTTGGACAGAGACAAGCCGCCCACCGAGGCATCGGCTTTCATAAAGAGCGGAGCCACTTTGATCGCCAGCCCTTCCGTAAAGCGATACAGGAAGATGAATAGGAGATAGAGCCAGATGTACTTCTTCTGAAAGAAAGAGACGAGTATCTGCCAAAATTCATTCAAGGCCGAAGCAAAGCTCTTCCCGCCTTTCGACCCTTTTCCTCTGCCCGACCGCATACGCCCGGGCAGCAGGACGAAGTGATAAAAAGAGATCAGCCCGATGAGGACGGCCGCGATGACGAAGACGATCTGCCAAGAGCGCACGAGCCCGATGCTCTTCGAGAGATAGCCCACGAGGAAGACGAGACCGCCTTTGGCCAGCAGTTTGGCTATGTTGTAAAACGCGCCCTGCCAACCGATATACTGGCTCTGTTCCTTAGTGGAAAGCGCCTCCATGTAGGTACCGTCACCCGCGATGTCGTGGACAGAGCCGGAGAAAGCCATCAAGGCCATCAATCCGATGACGACGGCAAAAAAACCGGAGGTGCCCAAGCCCGCGGCGATGAGACCGAGCATCACGGCGGAGAAGAGTTCCGTAAAGACGACATACTGCTTCTTGGTGCCGAAAATCTCCATCAGAGGGCTGAAGAGCGGCTTCAGGCTCCAAGGAAGAATCAGAAGCGATGCCCAAAAAGTAATCCGGGCGTCCGAGATACCGAGATCCTTGAATACCAAAAGCGAGACGTCCGAGATCATCACCATCGGAAGCCCCATGGCAAAGTAAACCGTAGAGACCCAAGCGATCGGCGGAATCTTTTTTTTCTGAAACGGGGGTTGACTATTCATACTCTCGTGGCGGCAAAATCAACTGTGTACGGGCTCTTCGGAGTGCGTCGGATGAGCCACCTCGGAAGCGTACTTCTTGAGTTGGCTGACGATTCGGACGGCTTCCACGGCGGGACGCACGTCGTGGACGCGAAGGATATGGGCGCCTTGCATCAGCGCATAGGTATTCACGACCGTGGTGCCGTTGAGCGCCTCATCCGGTCCCACTCCGAAAGGTTTGTAAATAAAAGCCTTCCGACTGACCCCTACAAGCACCGGGTACTCGAGTGCCAAGAACTTATCCAAGTCGGTGAGCAGCTCGAAGTTTTGCTCCGCATTCTTGCTGAAGCCGAAGCCGGGGTCGAGTATGACGTTTTCGTCTCTCACGCCCGCCTCTTTCGCCAGCTTGAGTCTATCCAGAAGCTCCGGCAGTGCCTCCTCCACAACACGTCCTTTGTAGTCGTGAAGGTGGTGCATCGTCTTGGGCGTCCCTCTCATATGCATCAAGAGGTAAGGCACCCCGAGCTCGGCGACCGTGCCGAACATCTCCGCGTCCAGCAGCCCTGCGGAGACATCGTTGATGATGTCCGCATCGCCCTCTTCCACGGATCTGCGTGCCACGGAAGAGCGAAAAGTATCCACGCTGACGACGATCTCTTTGTCCACCTCACGGATGGCCTTAAGCACTTCGGAGACGCGTCTCCACTCCTCTTCCTCCGGCACTTCGTCGGCGCCGGGGCGTGAGGAGTAGCCGCCGACATCAATTATCTTTGCGCCCTCGGCTATAATCTGCTCGATGCGTGCATAAATCTTCTCTCGACCTTGGATGCGGCTTCCCGGGTAAAAGGAATCCGGTGTATGATTGAGGATGCCCATCACGACAGGCTCATCCGTCAGGTCGAAAACGTTCCCCCTCACCCCGAGTGTTATGTGCCTCATATTTAAGTGTGCTCTATCGTCATAAAATTATTTCTCTATCCAAAGATACCACATTTACCCCCTTATCCCCAAATCAAGGGAGACAAAAAGTTTCCCCGCCTTAGTCCATAGTACGCCATAAGCACCTCACCGGACTGCCTCAAAAAAAGAGGTTCGTACCCCGCGCAAACGAGATACGAACCAAAAATATATTCTCGGTACGACCGGGGAGGAATCCTCGTACAGACCGAAAAATTCCCCGCGGTACGGTCAAAAGTCCGGGCTGCACCCGGGGGCGGGAAAGCCCGTTACCAGATGATCACGCGCTCTTCGGGTGCGATGTACATCGCGTCACCCTCTTGTACGTTGAACGCCTTGTAGAAAGCGGGGATATTCTTGAGCGCCTGGTTGACACGATACTCTCCGAGGCTGTGTACGTCTGTCTTGGTGCGGCGGACGACTTCCTCGGGCGTGATGTTTTGTCCCCAGACACGTGCGTAGCCGACAAAGAAACGCTGGTCAGGGGTGAGACCGTCGATTTCGGTCTGTTCCTGACCTTTGGTCGCCATCTTAAACGCGTCGTAGGAGATGAGGAGACCGCCTTGGTCGGCAATGTTTTCGCCCAAAGTGAGGGAGCCGTTGGCGTTCAGCTCGGGCGTGATCTGGATGCCGTCAAACTGTTTGGCGAGCTTGGAAGTGGCAGCATCAAAAGTGGCTTTGTCCTCAGCCGTCCACCAGTTGGCCATATTGCCTTTGGCGTCGTAGTTGGCACCCTGGTCGTCGAAGCCGTGGGTCATTTCGTGACCGATGACCACTCCGATGGCACCGTAGTTCACAGCGTCATCCGCATTCATATTAAAGAAAGGCGGGCGAAGGATCCCGGCGGGGAAGCAGATCTCGTTCGTAGTGGGGTTGTAGTAGGCGTTCACCTCGTGGGCATTCATCAGCCAACGGGTGCGATCCACGGGCTTGCCGAGGTCTTCGAGATTGCGGTTGGTGAGGAAAGTGCCGATATTACGGGTGTAGGCATAGAGCGAAGAGGTGTCTACCTTGAGGTTTTCAAACGTACGCCAAGTCTCCGGGTATCCAATCTTGACGTCGAAAGCGGCCAATTTTTCGTGCGCCTTCGCTTTGGTCGCTTCACTCATCCACGAGAGGCTGTCGATGCGGCTTCCGAGGGCAGAGATGAGGTTACCAACGAGGGTCATCATACGCTCCTTGGCTTCGGGCGGGAAGTATTTGGTCACGTACTCTTTGCCGACCACATCCCCCATAGTCGCATTAACCCGGGATACGGCGTCTTTCCAAAGGGGCTTCATCTCGGTGATGCCGGAGATAGAGGTCGAGTGGAAGTCGAAAGAGGCTTTGCGGAAGTCTCCGGAGAGGTAACCTGCCGCATCGTCGAGCATACGGGCTTTGAGGAAAAGCTTAATGTCATCGAGAGGCGTGGAAGCGACCCATTTGTCGAAACGGGTAAAGTAGTCGAGCTGGGCGACATTGAGGTCGGAGACTTTGCCGGCTATGCCGCGCTTCTCAAGGTAGCTCTTCCAAGGGAACGAATACTTTCCGTAGAAATCGTCCATCGTGAGCTTATTGTAGTTGCGCTGGGAGTCCCTGAGCTCGAGCATCGTGTAGAGAAGCTTGGAGTAGCCCTTCTCGATATTAAAGACCCGCTCGCCATAGGCATCTGCCTCGGCCGCATCGGTACCGGAGAGGCGGAAGAGTCGGGAGACGTAGGTGCGGTAGTCGGCTTGCTGCTTGGCAAAAGCCGCATCCTCGGCGTAGTAGTCGGGGACACCCATGATGAGCCCGCCCTGATAGAGGTTGAGGAGGTTGTCGTCGGAGCTCTTTTCGTCAGCCGCTACGTAGAAGCCGAAGAAGTAGGAGTTACCCTCATTTTCTTCCTTGGCAAGGAAGTCCGAGAGGTCTTGGACGGAAGCGATTTTGTCCACGGCTTCGAGATACGGGAGAATGGGTGTCGCACCACCTGCGTCGAGAGCCGCGGTGTCCACGCTCATCGCATAGAGCTTGTAGGCTTTGGCCTTGTCGGAGCCTTCTTCGGCGGAGGCAAAACCCTCGATAATCTCGTGGGCGGCGTCACGCGCCTCTTCACTGAGGACGTCAAACGAGCCGTAGCGGGAGTACTCGGGAGGCAGGGGATGGGACGCCATCCAGCCACCGTTGGCGAAGCGGTAAAAATCGGTACGGGGAGAGACGGAGCGGTCGAGCGCAAGGGTATCAATGGCGGGGATGCTGTCCGTCATCTGCCCTGTCGTATCGCCTTTTTTGCCACCGCAGGAGACAGTGCCGAGAGCAGCACAGGCACACAGCAAGGAAATAGGGAAAAACTGTTTCATGGAATGTGTATTTATTATTGTGAAGTTTTATTCTCCTAAGCGTCTGCAAATGTACCAAAAAGAGGTGTGTCAAAAAGCCGAAACAGCGTCCGGCTTCTGGCACACCTTTTCCTTATAATGTGGTAAAAACGTCCTTCCGCTTAGAAGCGGTAGCCTATCGAGACACCGCCACGGGGATAGACAGGGACTTGATCGGGCACGAAGTTTTTGCCGGCTCCTATGTAGACTTCGCCGACCCAGTTACCCTTGGAGAGGTACTTCCAGCCCACAGCTAAGCCCAAGCCTGCACCCGTGCGAATCTCCGTTTCGCCCGGATTTTCACCGGAGATCTTGGCCGCTACGGACTCCCATGAGTGTCCGAAGACGGAGCCGTTCAGCTCCACGAAAAAGCCTGCCCCGTACTTCTGAGCCGACTCCATATTGCCCCCGAAGAACCAACGTACATTCGGGGTCACTTGGTAGACGTAAAGGTTATCGCCACGAACGATATTGAAGGCACCTGCGACCCCCACACTGAGATCCTGCCTCAGGATGTAATCGTACTGAGCTTCCAGAGTGGTGTAGAAAATCCCCGCGAGATTCACCTTCACTTCGTTATGGCGAAATTCATTGCTGTAATCCTCTTGTGCGACAAGCGGAGCCGAGCTGAGACTGAAAAGGGCGACGAGCCCCAAGATTTGTTTCCACATAAGGGATTGCTTTTTAAGATTATGGTATTTACTTCTGCCGGTATCGGCTTCATTCCTCGATTTCTTTACCGTCAAACGCCGGGGGGAAGCCCCTCCTCTCTCCGAAGACTACACGAGGCGGCATCTAAGGACGAAGCAAATGTACTCTTTTTTCGGACACGGAGCCACCCTCCAAATTTAGTACGTACCGAGAGACACTCCGGGTACAGAGTCCGGAAGCCTCCGGGTACAGACCGGGAAGGAACGCTCGGTACGTACCTCCTTTAGCGCCACCTACGGATGCTTTTTCTTGCAAAATAAGGGACTTTTGTTTTGCCGTCCAAAAGGGTTTGGTTACATTTGTGTCAACCGAAAAAAGTCTCTCCCTTCGGTCTTGCCCGCAGGTTCGCTTCGGCATCCTTTCCCAAAAGACCGGGGACACAGCCACGTTTTTTGTTTTAGAAATACTACTAACTTTCACCACATATAATCGAAAAAAGAAATGAAGGACTCCGCTCCGCTAAAATTCTCTCTCGACCCCGTTTTGCCGGAATACCCGACTTTTGACGAAGGCATCCGCCGGGCTCCCGACCGTGGATATTCGCTCACCAAAGAACAGACGAAGACAGCTCTCCGCAACGCTCTGAGGCACATCCCCAAAGAGCTCCACAAGGAGCTCGCACCCGAGTTCCTCGAAGAGCTCAAGACGAGGGGAAAAATCTATGGCTACCGCTTCCGTCCTCAGGGCGACCTCAAGGCCAAATCCATAGACGACTACAAAGGAAAGTGCATCGAAGGTAGAGCCTTCCAGGTCATGATACACAATAACCTCGCTCACGCTGTCGCACTCTACCCCTATGAGCTCGTCACCTATGGCGAAACCGGTCAGGTCTTCCAAAACTGGATGCAGTACCGACTCACCATCAAATACCTTGAAGAGCTCACCGAAAACCAGACCCTCGTCCTCGAGAGCGGTCATCCTCTGGGTCTCTTTGCGTCCAAACCCGACGCCCCGCGTGTCATCATCACCAACTCGATGATGGTCGGCCTCTACGACAACATCAAAGACTGGGAAGTAGCCGCCCAAATGGGTGTGGCGAACTACGGTCAGATGACCGCCGGGGGCTGGATGTACATCGGACCCCAAGGCATCGTCCACGGCACCTACAACACCATCCTCAACGCCGGACGTCTGAAGCTCGGAATAGGTGCGGACGGCGACCTCTCCGGCAAGCTCTTCGTCTCCTCCGGTCTCGGAGGGATGAGCGGCGCTCAGCCCAAAGCTGCCGACATCGCACGAGCGGCCTCCATCGTGGCCGAAGTGGACGAGTCCCGCATTATGACCCGCTACGAGCAGGGCTGGGTAAAGCACATCGCCCGCACCGAGGAAGAGGCTTTCAGGATGGCTGCGGAAGGTATGGCGAAGAAAGAACCCTGCTCCGTCGCGTTCCTCGGGAACGTGGTGACGCTCCTCGAGTATGCGATCGAGCACGACATCCACATAGACCTCCTCAGCGACCAGACCTCCTGCCACGTATGCTACGAGGGCGGATACTGTCCGGTTTCTCTCTCTTTTGAAGAGCGCACCCGGATGCTCAATGAAGACCGTGCGGGATTCGAGAGAGAGGTGGACAAAGGTCTCAAGAGGCACTACGAAGCGGTCAAGAAGCTCGTGGAGCGCGGTACCTACTTCTTCGACTACGGCAACGCCTTTATGAAAGCCATCTACGACGCCGGAGTGAAAGAAATCTCCCGCAATGGTGTCGACGACAAGGACGGCTTCATTTGGCCGAGCTATGTGGAAGACATTATGGGACCGGAGCTCTTCGACTTCGGCTACGGACCTTTCCGCTGGGTTTGTCTCTCCGGCAAGCACGAAGACCTCGTCAAGACCGACCACGCGGCTATGGAGATCATTGACCCGAACCGCCGTGCCCAAGACCGCGACAACTGGATCTGGATACGCGACGCAGAGAAGAATCAGCTCGTCGTCGGCACCGAAGCCCGCATCCTCTATCAGGACGCCGTGGGGCGGCTGAATATTTCGCTCAAATTTAACGACATGGTGCGCAAAGGCGAAGTCGGTCCCATTATGCTGGGACGCGACCACCACGACGTCAGCGGTACGGACTCGCCTTTCCGCGAAACGGCCAACATCAAAGACGGCTCCAACGTCATGGCCGATATGGCCGTGCAGTGCTTCGCCGGTAACTGCGCCCGCGGTTTCAGCCTCGTCACCCTCCATAACGGCGGCGGCGTCGGCATCGGCAAAGCCATCAATGGCGGCTTCGGGATGGTACTCGACGGCTCGGAGAGAGCCGACCGAATCCTCAAGAGCGCCATGCTCTGGGACGTGATGGGCGGAGTGGCACGCCGCTCTTGGGCGCGCAACTCGAATGCCCTCGACACGGCAAACGCTTTCAACGAAAGCCACTCCGAAGGCTACCACATCACCATCCCCTACCTCGTGGACGACGACCTCATCGACGGTCTCGTCAAGTAAGCCGGAGTACCGCCCCCTTTGCCGCACTATGAGGCAGACCGATTTCGCACGTACCGGGAAGATCTCCCGATACAGACCGAAATAAAATCGTGGTACAGACCGAAGTTTTCGCATCGGTACGTACCACGTCAGGAAGGGAGTACGGCTCATTTTACCCAAAGAACTCAACCTATAACATCATACCACTCAAGAACAATCATCTCCAAGAATGGAAAAAATCATCGAATGCGTCCCCAATTTCAGCGAAGGCCGCAACCCCGAAGTAATGGAAGCCATATTGGCACCCTTCAGAAATAAAAAAGGTGTCGTCCTCCTCGACCACTCCCACGACGAAGACCACAACCGTATGGTCGTCACGCTCGTCGGCGAACCGGAGCCGCTCAGAGAAGCCGTCCTCGAAGCCGTCCGCGTCGCCGTCGACAAAATAGACCTCAATCACCACCAAGGACAGCACCCCCGTATGGGAGCTGTGGACGTGATCCCCTTTATCCCCATTAAGAACGTGACCAAAGAGGACTGCATCGAGCTCTCCAAGGAAGTCGGCAAAGCGATTGGCGAAGAGATCGGCGTCCCCGTCTTCCTCTACGAAGACTCCGCCACAGCCCCCCACCGCACCAACCTCGCAAAGATCCGCAAGGGGGAATTTGAGGGAATGGTCGAGAAAATCAAAGACCCCGACTGGAAGCCCGACTACGGCAAAGCAGAGCGTCACCCGACAGCCGGCACCGTGGCGGTGGGCGCACGTATGTTCCTCGTGGCCTACAACGTGAACCTCGACGACCCAGATGTCGCCCACGCCGACAAGATAGCGAAGCGCGTCCGTCACATCGGCGGGGGACTTCGTTTCTGCAAGGCTATGGGCGTCGACCTCACCGAGCGTCATCAGTCCCAAGTCTCCATGAACCTCACCGACTTCACCAAAACCGCCGTCTACCGCGCCCACGAACTCATCCGTGCAGAAGCACAGAGATATGGCTCGAAGATCGTCGGAGCCGAGATCATCGGTCTCGTCCCTGTGCAGGCGCTTAGAGAGTCGCTCGCCTATTACCTCAGGAAAGAAGAGATAGCGGAAGACGAGATAAGCATCGAGGAGATTGTGGCTCAGATTACGAAGCACCTCCAGCTCGAGAACTTCTCCGCCGATCAGGTACTCGAATACAAGCTCGCGAAGAACCAATGAGCATCCCGCTACACTCAGACAAGCCGAGAGGTAACCTCTACATCCACGGCATCGGACAACTGGTCACTATGGCCGGTCCGGTGCGCCGTGGGCGTGAGGCGATGAACGACATCGGGCTTATATCCGGTCCAGCCGCACTCGTCATCGAGGACGGGGTCATCACCTATGCGGGATCCGAGAAAGGCGCCCCCGCACGCCACGGTTTTGCACCCGAAGAGATCATAGACGCGGGCGGAAACTGCGTCCTACCCGGGTTCGTCGACTCCCATACCCACCTCGTCTTCGGGGGCTATAGGGAGGATGAGTTCCAGTGGAGGCTCGCAGGCGAAAGCTATATGAGCATTATGGAGCGCGGAGGCGGTATCGCATCCACTACCCGGGCGACCCGCGCAGCCTCCTTTGACGAGCTCTACCGGAAGTCCCGCGCGCACCTCGACGACTTCCTCACCATGGGGGTCACCACCGTGGAGTCGAAGAGCGGCTATGGTCTCGACAAAGAGACCGAGATCCGTCAGCTCGAAGTGGCCGAAAAGCTTGACCGCGAGCACCCCATAGACCTCTACCGCACCTATATGGGGGCACACGACCTCTCCCCGGAGTTTCGGGACAGAGGCTTCTCCGCCTACACGGACTTCATCATCCGTGAGATGCTTCCGCTCGTCAAAGAGCGCGGACTTGCTTCCGCAGTGGACGTCTTTACGGAGAAAGGGGTCTTCGAGCTCGAAGACTCCCGCCGTCTCCTCTCCGCCGCCAAAGAGATGGGCTTCAAAGTCAAGATGCACGCCGATGAGATCTACCCCCTCGGCGGAGCCCGGCTTGCGGCAGAGTGCGGGTGCCTCTCCGCGGATCACCTGCTCAAGATTTCGGAAGAAGGCATCACGAAGCTCGCCTCTTCCGACACCGTGGCGACGTGCCTCCCGCTCACCGCTTTTTCGCTGAGAGACAACTATGCCCCCGCCCGCCGTATGATCGACGAAGGGTGCGCCGTGGCTCTTGCCTCGGATCTGAACCCCGGCAGCTGCTTCTCCTCCTCCGTCCCATTGATGATCGCTCTTGCCACCATTTATATGGGTATGACAGTAGAAGAGGCACTCGCGGCACTCACTATCAACGGCGCCGCGGCTATCGACAGCACCTCCTCCATCGGCTCGCTCGAAGTGGGGAAGAAGGGCGACGCGGTCATCCTCAGATACCCGGGCTATAAGTTTCTCTCCTACCACTTCGGCGTAAACCTCGTCCGCACCACCATCAAAGCGGGCAAGGTCGTATACGACTATTCCGTCTAATCTTTTACCTCCAAAATGTAGTGACCGCCTCGCCCTACCCGTCTTTTACCGGGGAAAGAATGGTCTCGGCATTCACTTTTCTCAATCGTCTAACTGCCAATTATCAAATAACCCACCAGCATGCTTACCGAACTTTCACTCCAAAAATTTATCGACGTCACAGCCGGCTCTGACCCCGTACCCGGCGGAGGCTCCATCTCCGCCCTCGCGGGCACCCTCTCCGCCGCCCTCACCCACATGGTGGCCGGTCTTACGATCGGCAAAAAGAAGTACCTCGAAGTAGAGGACGAGATGAAGACCATCGCAGAGAAGACAGCCGAGATTCAAGCCCTTCTCTACAAAGCCATCGACCGGGACAGCGAAGCCTACAACGTCGTCTTTGATGCCTTTAAGCTCCCGAAAGAAACCGAAGAGGAAAAAGCCAAACGCTCCGAAGCCATTCAGGAAGCCACCAAGGTAGCGGCCGAAGTCCCCATGGAAGTGGCAGAGATGGCTTTTTCGCTCATCCCTTACATCAAAGCAGTAGTCGCCAAAGGCAACCAAAACGCAGTCACGGACGGTTGTGTGGCGATGCTCTGCTGCCGTACCGCCGTGCTCGGCGCACTCCTCAACGTCCGCATCAATCTCGGCTCCATCAAAGACCTGGACTTTGTGAAAGAGTATGAGGCGAGAGCCAAAAAGATGGAAGACGCCATCTCCGACATCGAAAAGGAAATCCTCGAAACCACTTACCGAACCATTTGACTATGATCTTGCAGACGACACCCAAGACTGACGGCAAACCGATGAAGTTCGTCATAGGCAAAGAAGACCTCACACTCGACGTACTCGAAAAGCTCCTTTACTCCGAGAAAGTAGAGTACTCCCTGTCGCCCGCGGCACGCAAACGCATCGACAAGTGCCGCAACTATCTGGACGAAAAAGTAAAACGCACCAAGGAGCCGCTCTACGGCATCACCACGGGGTTCGGCTCCCTCTATAAGGTCTCTATTCCTCAGGAAGACCTCTCCCGTCTCCAGGCCAACCTCGTCAAGAGCCACTCCTGCTCCCACGGAGAGCTCGTCCCTCTGCCTGTGGTCAAACTGATGCTTATCCTCAAGGCACACGCCCTGTCCCTCGGATTCTCCGGCGTGCAAGTCCTCACCGTGGAACGCATCATAGACTTCCTTAATAAGGAGATTTACCCCGTAGTCTTCGATAAAGGCTCCCTCGGCGCCTCTGGAGACCTCGCTCCACTCGCGAACCTTTTCCTTCCCCTCATCGGCGAAGGCGAAGTACACTACAAAGGCCGGCGCCGTCCCGCTCGCGAAGTCCTCAAAGAAGAGGGCTTGGAGCCGGTGACCCTTATGAGCAAGGAAGGACTGGCACTCCTTAACGGCACACAGTTTATGTCCTCCCACGACGTCTACGCACTCATACTCGGACGCCGTGCGATGCGGGCCGCCCTCACCATCTCTGCCCTCTCGCTTGAGGCTTTTGACGGACTGGAAGCCGCCTTTATGCCCCTACTGCACGAAGTACGTCCCCACAAGGGACAACAGGCGGTCGCCCAAGCGATGCGGGAAATGCTCCAAGGCAGCGCCCTGCAGAAGATTAAGAAACCTCAGGTGCAGGATCCATACTCTTTCCGCTGCATTCCTCAAGTACACGGCGCCACGTATGACACTTGGAACTATGTGGCTTCCGTCCTGCTCACGGAGATCAACTCCGTGACCGACAACCCCATGGTCTTCCCCGACGACGACCTCATCGTATCAGGAGGCAATTTCCACGGTCAGCCCATTGCCCTGCCTGCCGACTTCCTCGCCATCGCCCTTGCCGAGCTGGGCAACATCTCCGAGAGACGCACTGCACAGCTGATTTTGGGTCTGAAGGGGCTGCCCGAGTTTCTTGTCGCAAACCCCGGGCTTAACTCCGGCTATATGATCCCGCAGTACGCCGCCGCCGCTATGGTGAGCCGTAATAAGATGTACTGCTACGCCGCCTCCTCCGACAGCATCGTCTCCAGCAACGGGCAGGAAGATCACGTCTCTATGGGTGCCAACGCTGCCACAAAGATCCTCCCCCTCATAGACAATCTCTATGCAATCCTCGGGATCGAGCTGATGAATGCGGCTCAAGCCTTGGAACTCCGCAAGTGCGAAAAGAAAACTTCCAAGCACCTGCAGAAGATCTTCAAGGATTTTCGCCAAAAGGTACCTTTCGTCCAGGACGATGTGGTGATGTATGAGCTCATCGATGCCGCCACCGCTTTCGTCTATACGTACGACTTCCCCGTCTCCCTCTGACCTCCGGAGTCTGACACTTACCCCGTCCTTCCATTAGACGGCAAAATGAAAAAGGGGTGTGCCAAAATGCATTTTGGCACACCCCCTTTCTGTGGGGTCGTTACAAGCTTAGGCAAGGAAGATGATGAGAAGCTGCGCACCGAGAACGCGAAGAAACATGGTGAGCGGATAGACAGTGGCGTAACCCACAGCCGGTCGGTCGGTAGCTGTGATGGAGTTAAGGTACCCAAGGCTGGGCGGGTTTGTCGTGCTGCCTGCCATCATCCCGGAGAGCGTAAGGTAGTCTATCTTGAAGACAAATCTTCCGAGGAGACCGATCACAAGCAACGGGATCACCGTAATCAGCACACCGTACCCTACCCACGAGAGTCCTCCATCCATCAGAGTGGATACGAACCCGTCACCTGCTCCCAGCCCCACTCCTGCGAGAAACAGCGTGAGACCGGTCTCCCTAATCATTAGATTGGCGGAGACGGTGGTGTAGCTTACGAAACGGTACCGATAGCCGTAGGCACTCATTAAGATAGCCACAATAAGCGGGCCGCCGGCAAGCCCCAGTTTGACGGGCTGGGGGATACCCGGGAACATCATCGGGAGCGATCCCAAGAGGACACCGAGAGCGATACCCAAGAAGATGGTAAAAAGGTGTGGCTCCCGAAGTTTCTTTTCCGAGCCACCGAGCAATGCGGTGACGCTGTCGAGAGAAGTGCTGCCACCGACTGCCACCAATTTGTCACCATATTGGAGTCGGGTATTGGGGGTAGCCACAATCTCAGTGCCACCTCGTGAGATGCGGGTGACGTTAACGCCGTAGATTGAGCGGAGATTCAAACTTTTGAGGTCTCGACCGCTAATATTCTCCTTGCTGATAAGGATACGACGACTCTCGAACTCGGCGGTCGAATTTGTCCACTGCTTCCTATCCATTTTGACCTCCTGCCCTATCGCCAGGAGAAACGCATTTACGGCTTCGCGGTTAATGATTACGAAGATGAGGTCCCCGACGTGGAAGACGGTGTCCGAATTAACCATTGAGACGACGTTCGTATCCTTATCCCAGATGCGGGAGATAACGAAGTCGCGCCCTTCGAGCAGATTATTGATGTCCTGCACGTGCGTGCCTTCGATGGAGGGGTTTTGGATACGGACGGTGAGCGGGACGAGGGCAGAGTCTTCGTCCTCTCCGTTTTGGCTGAGCTTCTCCTCCTCTTTCCGGAGGTCGATGCGCCCGACGATGCGGACAAAAATAATCGAGAAGATGATGCCCAAGACACCGAGCGGATAAGCGGCGGCATAGCCTTGGGAGATGGTCTCGTCTTCAAGCCCTCTGAGATCCCAAAATGCCTGCTGAGCCGCACCAAGACCGGGCGTATTGGTAATGGCTCCGCTCATCACCCCTACCATCGTCTGGATGGGTGTGCCGGTAAGAAAATGAATGACGAGCGTGACCGCTATGCTCAGAGCCACACCGCCGACCGCAAGCGCGTTAAGCGTCGCACCGCCTTTTCTGAAATTGGTGATGAACCCCGGGCCTACCTGCAGACCGATGGCATAGACAAAGAGGATGAGCCCGAACTCTTTGATAAAATGAAGTATCTCCGGAGAAATAGTCAGCCCCAATTCCCCCATCACGATGCCGACGAAGAGCACCATAGTTACCCCGAGGGAGAGACCGAAAATCTTCACCCTACCGAGAAGTACGCCAATGGATATACAGATGGCGATAATAAGAATAGCGTGTGCGATGCTGTTATTCCACAGCAAATCTTGGATCCAATTCATAGAGAAATAGGTGTAAAGATTGGTTACTTCGATGATTTCCCCGCAAAGATACCTTTTTTATTTCGGAGGGCAGCCGGGCAAATTCAGCGGGTGGGGTCAATGTTGTCCTAAACGTTTGGGAGAACATTGCGTCGAAACTCAAAAAGCGGGAGGAGTGTGGCATAAGTCGCGAAGAATAGGTACCTTTGCGTTCACAAAAGAATGTGTACCTACAATGGTCTCATTCAATCGGCCCTATAGCTCAGTTGGTTAGAGCACCTGACTCATAATCAGGGAGTCCTTGGTTCAAGCCCAAGTGGGGCCACTTCCACCAAAAAGAGAGACTCGGACGGACTTGTCCGAGTCTCTTTTTTTCGTATTCGGGTGGATGGGCGTATTCGGATGGATGGGAGGGGCGTCTCGTGTTGTGCCCCCCGAAAAACACGGGACACAGCCTCATTGCTCTCAAATGGTTTCTCCGTTTCTATTTCAGCGACGGAAATAGAGATCGATAGCCTCTTTGTCTCCGGATGTCCAAGCCTTATAGGGTTCGGAGAGATGGAGAAGGTAGCTTTTCACTATGGGAGCCATCAATTCGGTTGCTTTCTTTTGAGCCCAAGAGATGGAACGGTCAAGCTGTCTGTAATAGGATTGGAGCGTATCCCGACGGAAGTGCAGAATATCCTCCAGAAGCCGACCGTCCTCGTAGAACCCGCAGTGGAAGTTTTTGGTCGCAAAGGCGTGGAGCGGGAAGTCGAACTCTCCCAGACCGTAGATGCGGAAATTATTCTCCAAGAAATCCGAGTAGGTCGTCGTACACGCTTCGCCTCCGCCAAGATTAAAGATGCGTCCGGTGAGCTCTTCCCGATGCTCAAGCGCGTTGACAAAAGCCCGAGCCGTATCCCTTGGGGTGCATATTTCCACCAGTTGCTGCAACGGCATCCTAAACATAATCCCGCTCATCGTGTGATTTCCGGCGCCCATAATCGCGTTGAGCCGGAAGATGGTCCACTGAAGGGCGCTCTTTCGGATGCTGTCTTCCATCAGCACTTTCCCCTCTCCATAATGGTCTCCTTCCGACGGTTTGAGCGGATCCGTGGTTTTGATGAACGGGTCAAGAAATCTGTCTCCATAGACGGCCACGCTTGAAGCGAAGAGGAAAAAAGCAGAGGGGGAATTTTGCTCCACGGCGTGAATCAATTTACGCGTACCTCCGACATTGACTCGGTCGACAAGGAGCGGTTTTTCGTCCGCCAGCGGAGGTATGACGGATGCCATATGGATGACGAAATCCACACCTTTGGTGGCAAGTGTCAGATCATCTTCTTTGGTGATGTCACCATAATAGGTCTCGATCTGTCCCTCATATCGGGAGAAGAACTCCCGATTCTTGGGTGTCGGTAGGTCAAAAACCCTGATGACGTACTCACTTCTCCGGCGCAACAATATTTTGACGGCTTCTCTGCCGATGTTGCCGCCGGCACCGGTGAGAAGGACTATTTTTTGTTTATCTTGTGCTGTCTCCATTTCTTTTATTTCTTTTATGGGTGGGGAGGGAGGTGTGTTGATACACCCTCCACGGGTTAGTTATGCACAAGGTACCAAAAAATACGGAGGGATAAAAAGCCTCCGCACCGACTGATCCCCGAAGATTCGATAGGCACTCAGGGGGCACACATTAGAAACTGCGTTGCCAAAGAATCACAGAATATGCCCGGCTGTTTTTGACCCGTGTCTCGCAATCTCCCCGGTACGTATTTCGTCTCATCGCCATACAGGCCGAGGAGATCTTCCCGGTACGTACCTCGTCAAGAGGTTCCATAGCTGCGAGTCCTTCGGACTCTTTGCAGGGCTGACGCATTAGAAACATTTCGAAATTAGTATTGGATACAAAGCCCCGTA
>JASBZK010000015.1 GCA_029983505.1 Porphyromonas sp. | reverse complement strand
CTGGGCTTTCTGACCCACAAAATATCTTTTCCGACTTTTACCGGACAGCAATAATCTGAAACGTGTCTCTTACATAATCCACTATACGGATATCAGTGCATCCTCGTACGTGATATCTCCATTCTCAAGATAGGGGAGTGAGATAGGTCTCGAGTCTGCCGCAGGTTACCAATAAGTATATGCTTCTATCTCGTAGATCTTGGCTGTTTTCCCTTTTCCTTTGAAGTCATAGAGCATATATCCGTTATCGTTTAGAGAATAATTATCGACAGATGAGATGCCGACTTTCAATTCTCCAATTGAAGGTATTTTATCTACTACTCCACCGGGATACCAAGTGTTGCCACCGTCTTGAGTGAGTGCAATTTTGAAGGACTCCACACCACTCTCTTTGAGGTTCCCGTATAGAACTAAATAATGGCTGTTTCTACTTGGAAAGAGTACCGTGATGCCTCCGCCTTCTCCTATCTTTATTTCAGAAGCAGAAGATGTTGGTTCTTTGTTCCCATCGGTAAGGATTGATTCCGGAACGTCCGAACCATTGACCTTTACCGTAAAACCACCGGTTTTGTCATCCCATGGTCCAAGTTTGAACTCCGTGGCAAAGGCATTGTTAGTCTTCTTCACTTTCAAGGTAAAGTAAGCCTTGTCTCCAGCAGCCACGGTATTTCGATCGGAAAGCTGCTCTTTGAGCCGATAAACGACCATATACCCCGGAGCTTCGTCCAATAGAAATGTGTTCCCAACACTGAGAGTTTGCTTGACTTCTGTCTCACCGCTCGGAATTTTGATTTCGATGGATTTTATAGTCCCTTCCGGGAACTGTTTGAAACCTCCATCCATATCGGGGTATAAAACGTTGGTTAAGACTTCGTCAGGCTCAAGAATCAAAGTCACGTCTCTATCCAGAGCGGAGTTAAGCTTGACAGTGAAGTCCGTTTTATCCGGAGATAAAGCTTTAGGTCTCCATTAGCCTCCATTGTGACTTCTTTCCCGTTGATGCTCAGGTTCGCTTTATTCGGAGAGCGAAACTGTTTTCCGACGATAAAGAGTGCCTGGATACCAAAAGGAGTAACCGCGTCATCGCCTGTTACGTTTAAGTCGTATGCAGCGAGATAATCGGCATCATTTGTTAGGCGCTCACCGTTGGTTAGCGAAACCTTTATTATAGCGCTCTTTTCCCCGGGTGCAATTGTTACGGGAGATACTTCGATGATTCCTTCAGGGAATGAAGCCGTCTGATACCTGCTGCCCGTGTACAGTTCTTCCAATCGCTTGTCGTTGCGAACCAATGACACAGTAAGTGGCTTGTCGCTTTCTTTGCGAAGAGAAATGGGTATCTCAAGTGTAGAATTTTCAAGTGAGGGACGTCCGTCTTGGTACTTAATAGATACTATTTGTACTTGATTGGTCTTAATCTCTGCCGTGTTTAAGGGCGCTGGCGCATTGCCGGTTCCGTAATACTCGTTCGAGTGAACGCAAGAGGTCATGGAGAACACAGTCCCCCAGAGTAAAAGAAAAGCTGCTGTAATTGTACTAATCTGTTTCATCAGAAAAAAGACGTTATTCCTGTTTTTCTCTACCGGGAAATTATTTGATTACTACCGGAACTTCCAAGTCTGCAAACCTAACTCCCGTGCCTCCATTAGGAATGCCGTCCAGAGCCGAGTTGCCTGTGGCGTTACGGATACGCATTTTGCCGTCCTCTGACTTGTACTGGTCTGTGCCGTTAAGCTTGTAATAAACTTCCAACCCTTCCGATTTCGGGTCTACTGAGAGCATATTTTCTTGGATCTGCTGCTGGGTACGTGCGACAGTCCAAAATCGGGCTTCACTCATATAACCGCTTAGTGGACGCGTACCCCACATAAACTCTTCGATTCTGCCGATGGACATATACGGACTCTGACCGAGAGTGAACCCCGGGGTATCCCATTTTGCTTCAGCAGCTTTTTCGCCGTTGACATAGATCGCGGTGTTGCCGGTATTTACATCATAAGTAAAAGCCACGTGGTACCATCTATTTGCTTCAAACTTCACCTTATCGGAGTGGTATTGCTTATTCCCTGCTATCTGAATAAGATTATTGGCTCCTCCGGGGAGTGCCGAGTCACCGATACGGAGGATAAGTATCCCCTCGGTACCCATAACCGTATTGTTGAAATTCAGGGTACTCATATTCACAAGAGCTTCATAGGTTACAGAAGTGTATTTCTTGTCTACTACAAGCGGGATCTTGATGCAGTCGTTTTTCAATCTCCATGCTTTTTTAATCTTGACAGGCTTTGTGATATTAAAGTAAACGATATCCGAACCCTTGATGACAGGAAGACTTGACGAGCTGATACATACCGGCATAAGGTATTTCTTGCCTTCCTCGATCTCACTCAGTCCTCTGAGTTGGATCTTGATGGCATCAGAATATATTTCCCCTGTATTGATATGTATTGAATTGGTATTCAGAGCTGCATTTTTCCCTCCAAAGTAGTCAAACTCGGTTCCATTTCGGTCGTTGTACTCCTTCACCATCTCCTCGTCTCCGATGGCGACAATGAGGTCGGCAGCTTCATCGGAGGCTGTCGAGATGCGGGCACGCAGATCGTACTCCATTATCTTTTGGTCGTCAATGGATAGATTCTCTTGGTTTTTCTCAAAGTATACCTTTGGTTTCAGAAGTATTCCTTCAGTGACCCGCTGACAAGATGAAAAGGTCAAGAGAACGGCACTCAGTGCCAGTGTCTTTATGAATGTGTTCATAACGTACTTGATGCAAAATTATATTCGTCAAAACGCATAAAACAAGTTCCTACTTGTCTTGCTTCTCTTTCCATTCCTGATAAGACTGCAAATTGATTTGGATGGCTTGGCGCATCCATTTGTAGTCCGGAAAATTATTGTAGTCGTTGTCAAAGCGATATGCTCCGACACCGCCTTTGGGGGCTACAGCAGCTTGGCGAAGCAATACTCCTCCTCCGGTGGCTGAGGACTCAAAGTTATCCGTAATTATCAGTTTCTCGGGGCGTTCGTCCGGAGTGCGGAGTACTGAAGGCACATACCCATACGACTGACTGATCCAATAGTCCACGTATTCGCCTATCTCCGGCTTAAAGCTATTTATGTGTCCATCGATGCAAAGGAGTTTGTGTCCCTTATTATCCGGGTCACTTTTCGGACCGATATACTTTCCCATCTCTTTGATGAGAAACTCTATGGTTGGTCCATCGTCAAGTGTGCCATCCATATCGTTGAATCCGTTACCGGGTTCCCAGTCAATATCGAAGCCGTCCCATTCATTTTCATCAAGTGATTCGCAGAGTGCCTTGGCAAATTTTGCAAGAGCCGCATAATGATCATCGGCGCCCAATTCGTGACTGGTGAACCCCCAATAATCCCAACGTGCCAGTTTCTGTTCGTACGCGCGTTTGTCATCGCTCCATCCTTCTGCTTCTGCCTGACGATTGACTTTTTCGTACACCTCCGCAGGTGTGCGACCTTTCCCGAGGTGTGAAAGAAGGCTTACTTCAAGGAGCTTTATCCCTTTCTTCTTACGGGCGATGTCTTTGTCTCGTTGCTGAGCTTCGGTAAGGTCTGCCTTAGCGGGAGCTCCGCTCCACATTGAGATAATGTCCATGCTGTCCGGCACTGCAGAGAGGTATCCCTTGCGAATAGGACCGGTGGGACTCCAGTTGGAAAACCACCCGAAAGAGACCGGTCTTCCATAATTAATAGCTGTCTTCTTCCACTCTCTGAGGCTCTGATAGTAAGCCTCGCTCTCGGGGGTATCCATTGTTTCATACCCACCTATGTGGTCTATCCGCTTTGCCTCAGGCTGCGTCCAAGTTGCACAACTGATTATGCCTATTGACGCTGTCGCTGTGGTAAATAGCATAAGTAACTTATTCTTCATGATATCTTTTTCTTCGTGTTCAAAAAAGTTAACAAGCTGCGGTTATTTCTTCTGATCCCACCACAGTTGTGTAGAGAAAGAATCGGAGCCGCCAAGCAGAGATACTGCCTTTTCGTATACGGCTTGGTCTTCGGCACTTCGCCCATTCGATATCGGATAGACCATACGGCGCACTTTCGTGTCGTTACCTACTACGCCGCCACTTCTGTTGTAGACCGGCTCTGCAATGTAAGGGTAACCAGTACGACGCCATTCTGTCCATGCTTCCATCCCGTTAGGAAAGAGCGCAATCCACTTCTGGGTAATGATCTTTTCGAGTTTTTGCTCTTCAGTCCCCTCCCAGCGCGCATTGGTTTTGCTTTTCATCTCGAAGTTATGATTGATAGGGTTCCCCACACTCACAGCTACGGGGATGGCACCACTATTAAGATACTCAGTCACTGCACTTACGGGAATGCCGTTTTCATCAAAAGACATTTCTACGCCCTGAGTATATAGACTACCCGCATCTCCTCTCATATTCCAACCTCTGAGGGCGCCTTCTGCGCGAAGAAATAATACTTCTGATGTTCGGAACCAATAAGTGGGCGTACTTTTCTCGATGTTTGGTAATGAGGTCAACTTGGTTGTGGCTTGACTTGCCCCATCCCAGCCGGTAGCCATAGGCAGATACTTTCCACGAGCAAAGTCCACATATAGTGCATTCTCAGCCTCTGCAGGCTTGTAGTACACCATCAGCCGAGGGTCTTTAAGACCTACAAGATAGGAATACATAGGGACTCCCATTCTTGCTTCACCGTATTGATTGATGAGTACTTCTATGTTATTCTCGAAAGTGAGTCCGAGGACGGAAGGATTTACGGCAGCTTGGTCTTCCTTCGTGGTCATCACGCCGATTTCCCCGTTGACGGCCTTTTCTGCATATTCCTTAGCCAGTGCTTCGTCTGCATAAACAGTACGCATCGCGAGTCGGAGCATTAGCGAATTGGCATACTTAACCCACTTGTAGGTGTCTCCTTGGTAGATGATGTCGTATTCCGGGAATAACTTTCCTCCTTGCTTCGCGAATGCGGTCAGCATATGAACGGCCTCCTCAAGGTCTTTCAGCATAGCCTTGTACACAACGTCTTGGGAGTCATAGGGCGGATTAAATGCTCCTTGGCCAGCTTGAGTGTATGGAATCGGTCCGACGTAGTCCGTAGCCTTGTGCCAAGTCGCAACTTTCAGTACCTGAGCAAGAGCAAAGACCTCCGGATGCTGTTTGGCTATGAGGCTGTTTTTGATCGTAAGCCACGGGGTGAATATCCGGGTGTAGCTGGTCTTAAAAGGTTGAGAAGTCCAACCGGGTAGCGCAAAAAAGGTTGTAAAATTACTTCCTTTATTCCACCATTCTCCACCCGTCTCGCCGAAGTATCCGGACCAAGCATCCGGACCAAGGTGGTAAGCCACCTGATATTCGTTGGCGATGTCGGTCTTATTGGCCGCTGCGTTTCCGACGGGAACTACAGAAGTCATCATTGCCTGAATCTGACCTCCGAGTGAGACCCCGTCCCTCGCACCCATTTCTATGGTTACTCCCTGGCGGTTGGTATTGAGTTCTTCAAAACTTTGGCATCCGGTGAGTAAGAGAGCCAAGCAAGCGGCACTCCCGATTAGTGGGGCGACAGAGTATTTCAAAAGAGATATACTTTTCATATTGGTACTTGATTTATTCCGTTCCGGTTCAGATATCCAGTTTTATGCCGAAGCTGAAACTTCTCAGGCTTGGTTGCATAAAGTAATCGTTACCGATACCATAAGTGCCGGTGGTTGGTGTCAGTTCGGGATCATGGGGCGCCTTATTGTAAATCATCCAGAGGTTGTTTCCTGCGAATGTCAGCGAAAGACCTCTGATGTAGTCCTTGAACCACTTGGATGGCATCGTGTAGCTGAGTGTGAGCTGCTGGAGGCGGATGTTAGTGGCATCGTAGGTGTAGTAGGCGTGATGTTCTCCGTCACCGACGAGCGAGTAGTACGTCTTGGGATCCACAAGCCCCTGGTTGGGGAGCATATAGCCCCCATTGTCTCTGGCGATTGCAGAAGCTTCCGACACTCCATAGCTGTCCAGAATGGCTTGTGTGGAGGACGTTACAATACCTCCGAAGCGACCGTTGAAAAGGATTCCCAAAGAAATCCCTCTGTAGGAGAAATGCGTGTTCCAACCGAGGTTGAAATCGGGGGTGGTCCGACCAAGATAAACCGGTGCCGTAACTTCCTCCGTAAATGACCCGGTCTCGGGAATATTTACATACCCATTGCCATCTTTCTTGAGGAACTTGGTGGCGTAGATGTCATTGATCGAGCCGCCTACTTTCAATATGGTGGCTCCCTTGACTACTTCGGGGATATTGAATGTCTGGTCAGGCAAAAGCGGATGCTTGTAATCCTTAACCATCTCCTTGATTTCATTGATATTTCTGGAGAAAACGAACGAAGTCCCAAAGGAGAAATCTCCCCACGTGTGGTCATAGCCCAGTGAGGCTTCAATACCGCGGTTTTCGACATTACCGGCTTGGAGATAGACATCGTTATACCCGGAGCCTTCGGGCATCTTGCCGATGAAGGTCTGATTGAACGTATTGGACTTATAGTAGGTCAGGTCGAGTGAGAGACCGTGAAGTACTTTTGCAGATACCCCAAACTCATAAGAGCGTGTCCTCTCTGCTTTGAAGTCTCCGTAAGGGAAGGTCGTATTGGGCTTAATGACACCGCCTGAGATATTGTCGGTGTAGGTTCCGGGCGTCAAACCGATGCGGGACACAGGGGCACCTACTTCCGTGAATGAACCTCTGATCTTGAGTAGGTCGACTATAGGCCCCATATCAACCATTTCGGAGATAACGGCAGAGAGACCGACAGAGGGGTAGAAGAATGAGGGTTCTGCAGAGTTCACGAGGCGGGAGTTCCAGTCGTTACGCCCTGTGGCTGTCAGGTAAAGCATACTCTTCCACCCAAGTTCGAGGCTACCGAAGAGTGCGATGTTGCGTACGGGAGTATCGCCGCCGCCTTCTATAGGCGTAACTTCACTCATATTGTTAATGGTGAAGAGGTTAGGGACGAGTTGGAGATTGCCGCTGTTCCCGTCAATTTGAGCTGAATAGTCCGAGAAACTGGATCCGACGTTGGCGGTAATGCTCCAATCTCCTATGACCTTATTGATATTCAGCATAACATCGCCGTAATATTGTCGGTCAATCATATTTTCCACTGTATAGTTGCCTTTCGGCTTTGACCATACTTCATAGGTGGAGGCATAGAGCTTGCGGGTAAAGCGATTGAGAGACTTATCCATACGGAACCGCCCGGAGAGATTCATCCAGTCAAGGAAATTGTATTTCAGGCTTGCGTTAAAGATGTATCTGTCTTTGTCGTTGTCGGCTACGTTGCGGAATGCCGTCCAATAGGGGTTTTGCGCGGCAAGACCTCCATTACCAATCGGCCAATACTGCACCGGAATGTTGCGACTCGGATCCCATCTTTCGAAAGTTCTGAACTTGGTGAAGTCCTCACCTCGCGGGAAAAGATATGCGGCCACTATTGGGTTGAAATACTGCCCCTGAGAGACCATATTCCGGTCTTTCTGCTTGATGTACTGTGCACCTAAGCCCATCTCGATGAGTCCGTCGAGGAACTGTGTGTTGTTATTTACGGCAAAGTTATAGCGTGCGTAGTTGTTATTGGGTACGACTCCGCCTGCGTTTGTCGTCGCTATTGAGACATAGGTCTGATTGGTTTCTGTACCGGTGGACAATGCGACAGAATTGATGAAATTCGTTCCTGTCCGGAAGAAGTCTTTGGCAGGATCGTAAGAGGACGGTGTGGCCAGCTTATTACCCCAGCTTTCGTAAGCTCCGGGACGATTGCCATACCTATTCTGGAAACGCGGCATCACAAATGGAGAGCTAAACTCAAACGAAGAAGATATCGTGACCTTTGGCACACCTGCTTCTCCTTTCTTTGTCGTTATGAGGATGGCACCATTGGCCGCAGAAGACCCGTATAGCGCAGCCGCTGAAGGACCGGATAGAACCGTTATGGAAGCCACGTCTTCGGGGTTAAAGTCGGCAATGCCTTCACTGCCCACTCGTCCGGTCCCCATAATGCCGCTGTCCGAGCCGACACTTGTGTTGAAAATAGGGATGCCATCCACTACATACAGGACATTATTACTGCCCTCAATGGACTTGGCGCCCCGCATCACGACACGGGTGGCACCACCCACTCCTGATCCGCTTTTATTGATTTGCACACCGGCTACACGTCCATTCAAGGAATTAATGAAGTTCGCATCTTTAGAGGTCGTAAGCGCATCGCTTTTGAGCTCTTGGACGTTGTAGGAGAGGGCTTTCTGAGAGCGCTTGATACCGAGAGCCGTTACCACGACTTCATCAAGGAGCTCAGAGTCGGGCACGAGCTTGACGGCGAGCGTCGTGCGGCCATTAAGCGCGATCTCCTGCGTCTTGTAGCCGATGTAAGAGATGCGGAGGGTGGAGTTTGCGGGAATGTCTGAGATGGTGAAGTTACCGTCCAGATCCGTAAGGGCGCCCTTATTCGTCTGCCCGACCACTACGATTGTGGCACTGATCACCGGCGAATCGAGTTCGTCGGTGACTGTACCTTTGACCGTAATGTTTTGGGCAAATGCAACTAAAGGAAAGATGAAGGACAATAGTGTGGCGATCAGCCTCTTACACACACACACACACACACAGGTGCGGACAAGGTCTTTTGTGTGATTACATTCATGTTGGTTTGCCAAACAAATTGTGATTAGTAAATAGTCTTTAGCATTTAAATTTTTGAGTAGGATGAAGCCGGGATTAAGACAGCCGATACATCCAAGGTCTTTCTAAACGCGCCCAAAGTTACAAAATAACTTGGAGTTAACCTCCATATCTTAAAATATTTATGCGGAATGGCTGTCGCAGTGTCAGGTGATGCAAAAAAACAGTTATTTCGGATAGACTTATTGGCTCGTATTCTCCGACCTCTGCACAGGCCACGGCCTGTGCCTCCCTCACTGCTAACTACTGACTGCGAACTACCGACTAATACTGTCCCGTTAGGGACGGGCGGCTCCAACGGAGCCGAATCTCGGTAGCCCGGCACGAAGACCGCGTCAGCGGTCGATGTGCCGGGTAACGGGACATTACACAAACCTCTCGGCGCCGTAGGTGCCGAATCTTTCATCGGTATTATTCGGCTCCTAACGGAGCCGATATCTTTATGGGGAAACGCGACCTTTCCCCACGGCTGTGAGACCTACGGTCTCTTTGCCGTGGTCTACCAAGATGGTGGCACGCTGTGCCACCACAGCCCCTACGGGGCACCGGGGTAGTTAGCAGTCAGTAGTGCGCCCTTTAGACACGCCCCGCGATGCCCCACTGCTAACTGCTAACTAATAACTGTACCGGACAGGACCTATGGGGCGAAAAATATTTTCTGCCCGTACCGAGGCAATAACTTCGGTCTGTATCTCACGATGACGAGACACAGACCAAGATAAAAAGTGCAACCGAAGAAATAAAGGTTATAGTATGATTGCTGTCCGGTAAAAACAAATAGCAAACCTGCAATCCCTTTGTTTATCGGAGGTTCAGGCGTTTTTACTCTATAGGGCTTGGTTTTGAGTTGCCGGCAGCAAACATTAGAAAACCTCTTGTTTTTGTTGAAAAACGACCCGTATTTGGACTTTTAGGCTCAAAATCCTCAGTATTTAAGGGCATTCTTCTTAAACGGACAGGACGGAGAAAGTTTTACCGGACAGCAATATTATAGTATAAGATATGACCCCGACGAATGGAGGGGGCAAATATAGATAGCCCCCTGTCGCCGCGAGGCGACGGGGGAATAGCGCGTCTTTTTTATTTCACGACCCCGCCGATTGGCGGGGTCGCACATAAGAGCGCAATATAAATATGTGACCCCGCCCGCTGGCGGGGTCAAGGATAAGGGGGGGTCCCCCGTGTCCCGGGGTGCAGGCACCCCGGGCGATTGACATGAGACCCCGCAGATGCGGGGTCTTGTCCGTCCGCTTTTCTCGTAGCGGCACCTAACGCAGACCCCGCATCTGCGGAGCCAGTGGAGAGGAGACCGCGTCAGCGGTCTAATGTGATTAGCCTTGCACGAAGACCGCAGAGCGGTCGATGTGCGGGGTTATGGAGGTGCAAATATATCCCCTCAGCCCCATTAGGGGCTGAATATCCCACCACGATATATTCGGCACACCTTTGTTAGCGGACGACACACGTACGTAGCTCGGAGAGCTACAATTCCAAGAGCCTCAGGTCGCAGCCCCGAAGGGGCGAGACCTGAGGAAAGAAGGCAAATCAAACGGTAGAGGGTCGAAGACCCTCACCTCAACCTTGTTCTTTTCAGCCGAGAAGTGAGGGTCTTCGACCCTCGAGGTATTCCCATTATCGCATATTTCTCAGGTCTCGCCCCTTCGGGGCTGCGACCCGAGGCTGCGAGATATAGAGCTCTTCGAGCTCTCTTTCGTCGACCGCTGACTCGGTCTTCGTGCCGGGCTACCGAGATTCGGCTCCGTTGGAGCCGCCCGTCCCTAACGGGACAGCATTAGTCAGTAGTCAACAGTTTGCAGTTAGCAGTGCCACCCTCCTTGTCCGTCACTTATGCAGGACACGCCCTGCACCTCTATTCGTCTGTGGCGAGACCATAAATTGTGTAACTTTGGCGCGAGCTTTTAGCAGAGAGATACACGATTCTTTGCACGAAGGTCTTTTTCGAGAGCGATTCAAAAATGGACTTCATAGAGAGGACTCAAAAAATGGACTTCATAGAGAGGACTCAAAAAATAGACTTCATCCAACCATTATAGACTACACCACGGACTTTTCCTATGAATATCGAGATTATTACGGCCATTGCGCTCGGGATCGGACTGAGTGCGAGCGCGGGTTTCCGCGTATTTGTGCCTATGCTTGTGGCAAGCATCGCGGCTTACTTCGGGTGGATTCCCCTCAATCAAGGTTTCGAGTGGCTCGGTTCGCTTCCGACCCTCATCGTGCTCGGCGTAGCTGTGGTCGTCGAAATAGCGGCCTACTACATCCCTTTCGTGGACAACCTGCTTGACACCATTGCCACCCCTCTGGCCGTTATCGCAGGTACGCTTTTGATGACCTCCGTGATGCCCATTGACAACGACCTGCTTCGTTGGGTCACGGGGTTCATCGTCGGAGGTGGTGCCTCGGGGGCGATCCAAGCAGGCAGTGTCCTCACAAGGGCGCTCTCGAGCGGTGCGACCGGGGGCTTAGGCAACCCCGCGGTGGCGACGGGGGAAAATGCGGCAGCTGTGGGATTATCGGTGGGGGCGCTCTTTTTGCCCATCCTTATCGCCGTCGTCGCGGTGGTTCTCATCATATATGTCCTTAAAAGGGTGGGGGACAAAATCCACTTTTCCCATAGCTCCGAGAACCAAGAGATATGATTAAAGGAATACTTACCGTCGGGATGTTGATTGTCTCGAACGTCTTTATGACTTTTGCCTGGTATGGGCACCTTAAGCTCCAAGAAATGAAGATCTCGACCGCTTGGCCGCTGATCTTGGTGATTCTTTTTTCTTGGGGCATCGCGCTCTTCGAGTATGCGTTCCAGGTCCCTGCAAACCGTATCGGGTTTGCAGGAAACGGAGGACCTTTCACCCTTTTGCAGCTTAAAGTCCTTCAGGAGGTCATCACGCTCATCATCTTCACCCTCTTTACCCGCGTCTTCTTCCAAGGAGAAGCGCTCCACTGGAATCACCTTGCAGCTTTTGTCTGCCTCGTCCTTGCCGTCTATTTCGTCTTTTTGAAATAAGAGACCTCCGTGTAAAGGTCTCAGTAGAAAGAAGCGGAGGAATAGAACCAAGTAAAATGGGGGAAAACCTCAGAAGCGGAGTGAAGCATTCTCTCGAAGATCTGCAAGTGAACGGCTGATGCGTGTTGCCGCCCATCTAAATTGGAAGATTGTATTTTCTCCAATATCTGGGGGCAAATCTACTTGGTATTGTCCGTTAGCGGGTCTTGTGGCTTTTGCATCGGGATATCCCGGTACAATGGCATAAATGTCTCCGAGGCTCCACAGAGACCCCCAAATCCTTGCCTCTCCCGCCACTGTTAGCTTGCTTCGTTTGAGTTTGAGAGTGGGGTCGGCGAGTAATGTACCTACTGTAGTATTAGGGTCTTGGAGTGAGTAGACTTCTGTGATGCTGCCGGCATTTTGGGTAAGCCCCACTTTGGCGATTTGCACGAAGACCTTGGTGGCTTTGGTCACAGTCCCGTCAATGGGGAACTCGATCTCGTAACGGTTTTGCTCTCTGATACGGACACTCTGGAGCGTTTTTTCCTGAGACGTGCCGGGGTTCAGCGTCAGGGTCATAAGAGCGGACATAGGTATCTCGGAGAGTACACCGGGTGTATTGTAAGCCTCGATGGTGCCCGAGATAAGATCGGCAGTATGATTGAGAAGGATATTTACATTAGCGGGATTAAGGGGATTAGCTGCATAAGCTTCCCTAAATGGCGTAAGGGGCTGAGAGAGCGAGTAGATGCGGTAATAGTACTCTGACGAGTTTACTTCCGCAATGACTCGGGCAGATATCTCGCTTACTCTGCTTCGATAGGCATCCTCCGAGAGGTAGGTTAGAGGAAGATACCATGTGTAAACCCCTCCGGAAGTAGTGATAAGTTCGCCGTCTGACGCCTCAAGGTGCGTGGCTGTTTCGTCATCAGGTAAGGGGTATTGTGTCCCATTGAGGAGATACTTCAGTGTCCCCTTCATAACCCCCATATTGTACCCGGCTATGGCACCGGTGAAGTTTGGTGCAGTGATGATGACGGCTTCACGTCCGTAAGATTTATTGGCTCTGAACTTTATGGTCTGTATTCCTGGACCGGTGACGGTATGGATGTAGGAGAGACTGCCTCCGGAAGGAATTCTGACAGGCATAGAAGCTACAGGAGTGAGTGTTTGAGTAGCGATGGAAACCTCAAAAGGATAGAGGTGTGCGGGGTATGTGTCCGGCACAGTAAACCTTAGTACCATCTCCTGACCTGCAAGGGGACCTCCGGTGTAGTACTTGGGGTTCTCTCCGTCTATGGACGCAGGGGAGAGGGTGTAAAACCGAAGCTGATTGATGAGGATGGATCGAGTCATCACGGACTTGCCGGCAGTAGTGGTCGATATGATGATACGGGCTTTTCGCTCCGGTTCACCGGGCTGACGTGTATTGGTCCGGATGCTCAGTGTGCCGAGAGCATTGCCCGTGAGGCTGCCGGGGTTTGCGATAAGCGGATGAGCCGGGTCATCTTCGATGACCTTGACGGAGACTTCGGTGTTTTTGTTTATGCCATTAATCGAATAGCTGTAGTTTGTCTCGATGACGGAGGCCTCCGGACCCACATCGTAAGTGGTGCGGTTTACAGAAAACCGGCGGGTGCCGTCCGCGGAGTAGATCACGGGGAATATTTCGAGGTTGTAGTCAATGACGGAGCTATTCACCGGGAGACCCGCGAGAGCTTCCGATACCGATGACGCTCCTGCACGTGCCAGCTGGGTGACGTTAATCACATAGCGATAGTTGCGTTTGAGGTCATACCGCCCAGCAACTGAATGCTCGTCCACAGCAGGTCGGATAAGGTCTATTTTGTAGAAGTAAAATGTACCGTTGTAGGGAGCCTTGAGTATGACGTAGACAGGAGAGGTACCCCCATTTTTCCGCTCGTGGACATAGATAGGTCGTGAGATGGGCTTAAACTCGGTCTCCAATGGCTTAGTCAGACGGGCACCAGACCACTCGGTGATACGCCAATTCGGATCCGAGGCAAGTCCGGTTGCATTAGGATCGGGGAAGGTCGCTGTGGCGGGGTTGAAGGGTGCAAGCATTCCTCCATTCGGGACGTTCACGACCTGAAACTCAGCGCTACCGAGGTGCCGGTCTGTCGTGGCATCGACGACCGAAATAGATGCTACATTTCTCAGTAGCTTTATAGACTGAGTGCCGGGATCGTTGTCGGAGATGAATGGAACGGTGAGTTTGCCCCACATACAGTAGTCGGCTGTATGAAGGTAGTTCATAATTTCGCCTGCATCGGCATTCAGGATGCTGTGTTCGTCCAGCCATGAGAAGTCGTATCCCACCACTACGTGTATCACGCGGGATTCAGAAGTAGGAATAAGATCCGCATCAAAAGTAAAGGTGCCGTCGCCGTTGTCTACGGGATTATAGGCTTCTGCGCTATACACGTAGGTTTCAGCGCTATTCTCAGTCGATCCGGCACGGAAAATGAGGAGTGTGACGGGTACATTGGTGAGTAGCGGCTCCTCTATGATATTGCCTCCCGATGCTCTGAGGTGGGTATGCGTCCGGTAAGGGGCATCGGCTGTCTCGAACTCAGGTACTTGGACGGTGAAGCGCACTGTCACGCGCTCTCCTTTTTGTCCCACCCGGTTGTCAAGATCCGCTTTTGGCAGATCTTCGGAGCGATAGACACATCCGCTTTGGGCAAACGACAGGATAAGCGCTCCTAATAGGATAAGTCCGCGGTATAATACATTAGTCATACTGGAAAATCTGGATATGCACATTTTACTTGACATCCCGCACGCATCTGACGCGATCCTCAGAGATGTCCGTGTGATCCGTCAGACTCCAGTAGGAAGTGTCGTAGGATTTGGTGCCTGGGTAGAGTGTGTTGCGTCCGGTGCTGATGGTGCCGACCTTGAGGGTTACGTCGCTAATGATTTGCAGCTCCGCTCGGGAGGGAAGGCGCCAATCCGATAGGGTTCCCGTGGAATGCCGCTCAGTGTAGTTGTCGCAGTACGCTTTAGCCTCTGCGTAAGTGCGGAGACCGGTCTTATCGCCAAAACTCCACGAAGAGACTTGAAATCTCGGTGAGACTGTCTTTTCGTCCTCACCTGTGGGATGCTCTGTATCCGGGTAGCCGATGACATAACCGTTGCTCTTGTACGCCCAGTCCGGGTTGTAGCGAGAGATAGTGAAAGTGTACATATTGGGGTTACTGAGATTGGGTTCGAGAGAAAGTTCGGCAACGACGATGATATCCGGGTAGTGTGTTACTTTAACCGTGCGGGTGAGTCCCGACCGGGTGGTGACTTTGAGGGTCAGGTATTCGGGAGAGTTATAGGGCGGAGTCCGTCGCGTGAGTGTAAGTGTGCCACTAAGTCCGCCTGTGACAGAGACTGTCCCCAGATAGGGTCCGGAAATCTGGTTGGTGTAGCGTTCGCCCGTGACTCCGTGATAGGTGTAGTAATAGCCGGACTCTACTGTGACCGAGACCGCTTCGCTGGAAGAGAATCGAAAACTCTGTGTCCCTCCGAACATATCGCTTTCCATCGGAGTGACATATAGGTAGTGATCCTCAGCTGCGACATTGACAGGTACTTCACCACCATTGTTCCAGGGTAAAATCTCCACTTTCCCTGGCAGGGAGATGGGGTACATACACTCTGTCGTACCGAGTCGTTCGATGCGGACGATAAGATCATACAGATGATTGGCTTCGAGCTTCTTGGACTCACTAAGGAGTTCAAACTGTGTAAAAACAACCCGGTAGTAGTACCACGTCGCTTTGGTGTGATCTGTAGGGTCGATCGGTTCGGTCCCCATATAGAGTGGTAGACGTATGAGCATTTCTGGTGCCAGGTCGGGGTCAGATAGCCAGTCGAGAGGAAAGGTATAGACGGGAGCTTTGCTCGTATACTCTGTGGCAAAAGTGGGCGGGAGGTTCACTTCCTTGAGCAGCATAGGTCGAAAATATTCGTCCGGTGATGCGGCAGACTCATACCACTCCCGTGTATGCATATAGGAGGCACCCCCTGGGAGCAGCCACCCGTTTGTGGCTCCGCCCAAGAAGGCAAACTGCGGCTTTCCCCAGAAGTCGTCGTTGATGGGCGTGTTATTCGCGTCTTTGGGAACGTATTGGGCGAGTTGTTCGTTGCGCTCGATGCGTAAGCGTACCTTTGCCAGCATACGCTCAAGCATAACTGTGCCAAATGAGGGCATCGAAGTGCTGTAGGTGAAAGTAATCGAACCTGCCATAGGGATGGACGCAAGCGCATCGACACCGTTGGTGTCGGATAGCCCGGGAAGTGAAACGAGGATATTTCCGAGCTCAGAGGTGGTTTTGCCGGAGATGTCGACGTCCGCCGGCAGGTTTGCGAAGGCCCACACAGTGTACGTCAATCCAGGGGTGAGTGGCACATCTCTCCTGGTGTGGGTGAAGATCCCTTCCAGACCCGACACGGCGCCGGTCTTAGGCACCCACACGGGAGCACCGGACTGGTCAAAAAAGATGACGGTGAGGCGCTCGATCTTATTCTCATTGAATGCACCATCCGTATCTCCTGATTCCGTGTCGGAGGCTTTAAGCAGATAGCCTTCTTCCTCGTTATGGGGCGTGCCTCGTCTCAGAGTCACGGTCAAAGAGACTTTCCCGTCACCTGAGGAAGGTGTGACGCTTTCGGGAGCGCATGAGACTACCGTCCAGACAGCGCAGAGTGCTGCAAGAAAGGCGCTCCGATGTTTGAAAAATCTATGGATAAATGTAGCTTTTTTCATCTCTTATTTCTCCCGTCTGTCTTCTGCCCCATCATAGCGGATCTTGGATGATGGTATAGCGAAGCCCCCGACCTATGCCTACGGGACCGTTGCCCGGGGAGGAACTATTATCGGGGTCAGCTTCCGTGCCGTAGACTGTGATATAGAGCTCAGTTTTTCGCTCAGATACTCCTTGAGGAAGTCGTGGCAGCACCTTTATCTTGATAACCTTTCCAACTGTCGTGATCCCGCCGGAGATGTCTTCACCTTCAGGGAAAGAGAAGTCCAAGGCATTGGTGATGGTGGCTCTCCAGTCCGCCCCAATTGGTCTCAGAAACCTAAAGACCAATGTAGCCGAAGAGTCAAGCCCTTTGATATGCACTTCGCGGTCAAGTGTGGTGATGGTGTCGCTGCCAAGCACAATCTCCCACTCAGGGGGATTGATGACTTGGATGCTCTCTTTCTTGATGAAGCCCACGAGTTGCAGAACTCTGTCCCACGGCAGAATTTTCACACCGAGTGTAATCCCTTCCGGAGATAGGTTTAATGTTGTCTTCCTTCCCTCGGGAAACTCGAATCCCGAGATAGAGACGCTGTAACTGTAATCGTTGCCTCCGCTGTCAGAGATGACGAGCTCCACCGAAGCGCCCTCCGGCATCTTCCCTGGTAGGATGAGGAGCGGATCTCCTATGTTGACAGCTGTCTCGACTCCTGCAGTGTACGTGAGGCTCACGGGAAGGGAGTAGTCGGCAGGCGCCTTTTGTCCGCTCCAAGCTTTGTCTTTGAGGTTGTAAGTCCCTTGTGACGGTACCCCCTTGAGCGTGATACTCTTCACTGTCCCTGAGAAAAAATCTCCTTTTACATTAAATTCGAGCGCGGAGAGAAGGTGCCCGAAGGCAAGAGGAACATCTGCACCTCGTCCCACCGGTACGTCGACAGCAGATGCACCCATCAAGTCGACTTGGGAGGTCGGTGCCGGTACCGTATAGTCAAAAGAAGCACCGGATAGAGTTAGGGATGCGTCGTAGGGACAGACCGCAAAAAACGCAAATTTTCGACTCGAGTCTGACAACCACGGGTATCCGGTGTTGTATCCGGTATCCTTAGAGACCCTGAGATTTGAGAAATAGACACCGGAAGTCCCCGTGTCACCCGGATAGGTCCCGGAGTACAGGTAGGTCGTGACACCCATCTCGGAGACTTCGGATGAGAGTGCGGCACGCATAGGCGTCCAGGTCGTCTCGAAAGAAATGTGGGATCCCTTAGGAGGAAGCGGCTCCCCGCTCCCCTCCCTGCCGCAAGCGGGCAAGAGTGCGAGAAGGGCGGATAAGAGTGCCAATGGGACGGGAGACAAGCGTGTCATCGTTTTCGTACTTCAGGAATGGAGTCTGTTTCTGTCAATAGAGAGGTCGTGTCGGAAGTGTATTGCGGGGCAATACCCCGAACACTCCTCCATATTATGTGTTCCCGGGCGGCAAGCCAATGCCTGCCCGGGAGAGTGTAGTAGGTGCCTAAGCACTAAAGTTTGAGGCATTACGAAAAAGGGAGGAAAAGAGGTACGTACCGGGACGATCCCCGGATACAGGGTCTCTTTCTCACGAGACTCAAGCCGAGAAAATCACGAGACCCGTACCGAAATACTCCGGGGACTCCGGGGCAAAACGCCCCGGCTTGCCTCTTCTCCGTTTTTCCCACTGCCTCCCCTATGCTTACTGGACATTCATACTGATCGAGTTATCGCTCGTAGTCCAACCCTCTACTTCGACGGTGAACTTGATCGGACCACCGAGGATCGCTTTACCCGGAGTTTCGGGAGTAACGGGCGTATCGCTGATGACCACGTTTGCGGGCTTGTCGCTCGTTTCGCTCGCGTCGGTGGCGTTGTTCGGCTCTTCAAAGCCTGCGCCGTTAACGAAGTCGAGCGTGATCTTGTACTTCTTGCCTGCCTCAAAATTGATGTTAAGGGGCACTGCTGCGTAAGCAAATTCATCGGTCGCAGTCGGGTAGATCTGTGCGCCGGCTTTGCTCTTTATGCGGACGAGGACAGCGAGGTAGGTACCCTTATTGTCCGTCGCGGCATCCGCAAGTGTCTCGGGTTGGTTCCAAGCCGTGATTGTCTGCGGGATGATCATAAAGTTGCCGTTCGCCGAGTTCATCAGGCTCTTTGCGGTGCCGTCAAGGGTTTGAACCGCAGAAGAACCGGCAAAGAAGCTCGCCGGAGTGCCGGGTGTGCCGTAGGCTGTAAGAGCAGTACCACTTGCCGTAGCGGCATCGGGATAGGTAAAGGTGACCTTGCTATTGATGCGGGCGAGCTTCACGCCTGCCACTTCCACGGTGTACTGAGCCGTGGTGCTGGTGTTCTTCGCCCACACTTCCACTTGGGAGAGCGCGTGCTTGAAGTACATCGGGACCCCGGTTGTTTCGTGTGCCGCACGTGTGCCTTTATTGAACGCCACGATGACGTCTTTTTGGTCAGCCACTTTGGCAGGGGTGGTGAGGTCGATCTTTTTGTCTGTTGTGTTCAGTGTCGCCGTGCCGTAGGTGCCGAGGTTGGCGTAGGCGTAGAAACTGAGTTCGTAAGAAGGCCAGATGTAAGAGCCGGTCTGCGTGTTCCAGATACCGTCCTCCGTGCTTTCGGGCTTTGCGGTGTCGGTGAAATAGAGGTCGCCGTTACCGAAAGCCGAGACATTGAAGCCGTCGGTCGCCATAATGGTGCGGGTGTACTCGGCAGCGCGGGTGGAGTTGCCGAGGAAAGTGCGGAACGTAAGTCCCGTGTTGCCTGTAGTGGGAACCTCTTGCGTCTGGGTGCAGGCGGAGAACCCTAAGAGTGCGGTGGCGGAGAGAGCCGCCAGGGTCAGTTTGTTTATGGTGCTTATGTTTATGTGTAAGCTGTTAAAATATAAATAGAGTATGCTTTTTTTGTCTGTTGCGTTTTCGGGGCGCCGAGGGCTCACTTCGGACTCATATTCAGGTCCACGGAGACACTTTCCCAGCTCTCAACCTGGCTGTCACACCGGAGCCGGTCTCCGAAGGGTCTGCTTTGGGCAAGTCGGGTCCGTCCGTGATGACGATATTGAGCGTGACGTGACCCGTTTGTGCGTCGATTTGCCGGGTCACGTCGTAGGTGTAGTAGTACCCTTTCCCGTCCTGCATAACGGCGAAGAGGGTTAGTTCGTTGGCTTCTTCCTGTGATACCCATAGGCGAGAGCCGAGCCGTGCAGCCCGTCCTCACCGCTCTTTTCGAGAGCAATGGGGATATTGATGGATCCCGGCCCGTACTTGTCCAGACCGATGAAATAGGAACTTTTGATGCCGCTGAGTCCGGCACTCATACCTTGGAGCTGTCCGAGGTTTTTGACGCCGAGGATGCGGACGTCTATCTGTACGTACTTGGGCTCCGGGAAGACCACGATCTCCTGTGCCGCTTCGCCCGTCCGGTGGCGACGCACCTGCACGTCGTAAATGCGTGCGGCATAGAACGGCTCGGGGGAGAGACCGAAAGGTATCGTCTCGAATGCCGACGGGGCACGCATCTTCCGGAGGGCGCCGGATAGCGCTGTCGTCCGGCTCGTGAAGCTCTCTATGGTCTCGTATTTCTGCTCGCCCCTGAATTGTAGGATATCCGTGCCGAGATTAAACGTCACGAAGCGGTAGTGTCCCGGCGCGAGGCGCACCGTGCCGCCCGTGACATCCGGGAAGTCGTAACGGATCTCTTCGCCTCCGGATACGGGGTAAAAGAACCCCGTCATCCGTCCGGGATTCGCTTCGGGGGCTTTTGACCAATCGATCACTACCCGGACCTCCTCCTGCACCGGGTCGCAGAGCGGCTTATGCCTGCACGACCCCAAAAGGAGACCGAAGCAGAGCAGAAGGAACGCGCCCCGTAGACCGATATTTATACCTCGAGCTTCCACCATAACATCACTTGATATGATAGACTAAAGAGATAGCCGCTTTCGTGGGTCCGAAATACCGGAGCCGCTTCGTGTGTTGCCGGAGGTAACAGCCGTCGCAAGGTGTGTATGCGTCATATTCGCCGGTCACAAACCCCACGCCGAAAGAGAAGTCCACGGATAAGCGATCCGCCACGGGATAGCTCCACCCGTAAGAGAGCCCGGCGCCAAACTGAGGCTTACGCCCCTGCATCCCGTCGCCTCCAAACTCGAAGTCGTACGTGAAGACCTGAGCGTACAGCCCGAAGTGATGCCCTAAAAGCGCCTCTCTAAGCCAATAGCGTCCCTCTATATCGCCGCCGTAGATGCGCCAATACTCATGCGCGGGGTCATCGGCAAGCCAAATATGGTAGTAGGTACCCTGGAGGCTCCACTTTTCGGCAAGAGGTATCTCAAGCCCGATATTCGGAAGCCACGCCATATCCCCGAGGAGATTGGTCTTGATGGCGACTTTGCTCTCGGTGAAGTTCTTCTTGGGAGAAATAGGAAAGTAAGTACCCGCATCTTGTGCAAGTACACGCTCGCCAAAAACAGCACAGAGGCATATCGCGAGCCAAATTATCATCTTTGTTTTTCTTGATGCCATTCCGTTCTCCCCTTCGCGCCAAAACTTGTTTCCTTTCAAAAAATCCGACCAAATACCAGGTTCAGCATTTGCCGTGGAGCGCTATGACAAGAGGTTCTCCTTGATTATCGCTGCAGGGGTACCAAAAATTTCCCGGATTTCCAAATAAACCGGTTCGACCTCTCCGGCGCCCGTGGAGGACGCATTAGACACATTTCGAGATTAGTGTGGTATGTAAAGCCCCGTAGGGGCAGGGTGGCACAGAGTGCCGGAATCTTGGTAGACCGTGGCAAAGAGTCCGGAGGACTCGCAGCCACGGGACGTCAGTGATATCCTAATCCCTTTTACAGCTCCGTAGGAGCTGAATAGCTATGTGGCTCCTCCGGAGCCACAGAAATCAAGAAAGAGCGCCCCGTCCCCGGCACATCGACCGCTGACGCGGTCTTCGTGCCGGGCTACCAAGATTCGGCTCCGCCGGAGCCGTCCGCCCCCTCCGGGGCTTTCTCCGATGATTCTTTGTTGGCAAAGTTTCTAATGCGTATATCTTCTCCGGCGCCCGTGGCTCCTCCTATTCGGCAGTTTCTTGGTAATTTTGGCTGTAGTAAGGTCGGTTGAGACCCTTGAAAAAGGGTTCGGACACGATAAATGTCAGTTTTTCGTGTGAGACTTTGCAGGATGCCTTAGATGCAAGGCGCTGAGGCTGAGGGTGACGGGAGTGTACACTTGTACACGACCAAGCCCGAATGCCGATAGTAACGCAGCAGATGAGGTATTATGCAAAGGTCTCAAGTTCGGGCTTTATGTCCCCGACCATCTTGCTCTCCCCCTAAAAAACACACGTAACCCTATGCCGCTTTTTTATGATACCCAAAAGTCACTACACCCCCGCCTCAAAGATGGCCGATCTCTTGAGCGACCACTTCAATATCTTTCTCCTCTTCTTTAACCTCGGAATGCATCTCGGCATTGCAGAAAAGACGGTGGAGGAGGTCTGCAAGGAGCAGCACATCGACCTCGACAGTTTTCTCTCCCTTGTCCGATTCATTCTCGAAGAGGACGGCAGGACATCTCCGGCTTCCATAGCCTCCCTCGATCTCTCACTCATCATCCGCTTTCTCCGCAATTCGCACACCTATTTCTTAGACTACCGGCTCCCGCAAATCGGTGCCAAGATGGACGAGACACTCAAAGGAGCCTCGCGCGAAGTCAAGGTTGTCATCAGGCGCTTTTTTGACGAATACTCCGAAGAGGTACACCGCCACATGGACTACGAAAACGATATCGTTTTTCCCTATGTTAGCGGACTGCTCGAAGGGAACCCCGGCAAAAATTACTCCATCTCAATATTTGAAAAGAAACACGACCAAGTGGAGATGAAGATGCTCGAACTCAAAAAGATACTCATCAAATACTACACAGGAGACTTCAATCCCGAGCTCAGCAATCTGCTTCACGAACTCTATGCCTGCGGCCAAGAGCTCCGCACGCACAACGACATCGAAGACCGGCTCTTTATCCCCGCCATTCAGCACCTCGAGAAAGAGCTGCTTAGTGGCACTCCTCAGGATACGAGACTATGAAAACTAACCTTACCGTACTGTCCGCCCTTCCCTACAAAGGAGCCTCTGCCGCCATCCGCGAAGCCCTTCCGCAGCTTTCCGCCACCGACAGGATTGTACTCCGGGAGACGGACGATTTCTATAACCTCAAGACCATAATTAGGGAGACGGATCCCGCCCTCGTCGTCACTTCACCTATCCTCATCAGCGATCCCCTTCTGCCGCTTTTCAAAGAGGAGGTTCAGATGCAGGGTATCAAATACGCGGCTTGTTGCATCACCACTGCCGAAACGGAGTATCTTAAAAACTACGACGCCAAGCTCACGCTCTCCGAGAGTGCCGGCGACATCGCCCAAACCATCGAAGAACTGCTTGTCGGAAACGATGGCGAAGACGAAGCGGAAGAGACCCTCACCGCACGCGAGAAAGAGGTTATCATCTATGTCGTAAAGGGGCTTACCAATAAGGAAATCGCCGCACAGCTCTTCATCTCCACGCACACCGTCATCACCCACCGCAAAAACATCGCCCGGAAGCTCGATATCCACTCCCCCGCAGGTCTCACGGTTTATGCCATCATGAATAAGCTCGTCGACCTCGATGACATCGGCGTCTGACCCTGCGAGGTACAGACCGAAAAAAGTTTTTCGCTCGGATCCGGCAAGAAAAAAGATACAGACCAAAAAATTCTTCTCGGTCTGTACCCCGTTTAGTCAGTAGTTAGCAATGAGGGAGGCACAGGCTGTGGCCTGTGCAGAAGTCGCTGAATACGAGGTTATAGCATAAGATTTGACCCCGCCGGGAGGCGGGGTCAAGGATAAGGGGGTGTCCCCCGTGTCCAGGGGTGCTTGCACCCCTGGCTATTGATATTTGACCCCGCATCCGCGGGGTCTTGCGTTTTATCCGCTGACTCCACACCCGTGTAGTCAGCAGTCAGCAGGGGATTATTTGAGGGGACGGATGGAGAGATAGAGCTCGTCGAGCTGGGCGTCGTCAATGCGGGAAGGTGCATCGATCATCACGTCGCGACCGGAATTATTCTTCGGGAACGCGATGGTGTCGCGGATGCTCGAGAGTTTGGCAAAGAGAGATACCCAACGGTCGAAGCCGTAGGCGATACCGCCGTGAGGGGGTGCACCGTACTTGAAGGCATTCATCAGGAAGCCAAACTGTTCGCGTGCCTTCTCGGGCGTAAATCCGAGTACTTCGAACATCCGCTCCTGCAACTCGCTGTCGTGGATACGGATGGATCCGCCGCCGACTTCCACACCGTTGATGATCATATCGTAGGCGTTGGCGCGAACCGCTCCTGGGTCGCTGTCCAGTAGAGGGATGTCTTCGGGCTTGGGCGCCGTGAAGGGGTGGTGCATCGCATAGAAACGGTTGTCTTCTTCGTTCCACTCAAGGAGGGGGAAGTCGACGACCCAAAGGCAGGAAAAGACATTGGGGTCAAGGAGACCTTCCTTTTTGGCCACTTCGAGACGCAGGGTTCCGAGCTGTACCCTGCATTTATCCGCCTTGTCCCCGCTGATGACGAGGATGAGGTCGCCCTTTTCGGCACCTGCCTTTTGGGCAACAAGCGTAAGCGCATCGGCGTCAAAAAACTTATCCACGGAGCTTTTGAAAGTGCCGTCTTCCTTGACGCGGATGTACACGAGGCCTTTGGCTCCGACTTGAGGCGTTTTGACAAAATCGGTGAGGGCATCGATCTCTTTGCGGGTATATTTGTCGCCACCTTTGACCACGATGCCGCCGATATACCCTGCTTCGTCGAAGACGGAGAAAGAGTGCCCCTTGAGTACGCTCTCGAGCTCGACGATCTTCATCTCGAAACGGGTATCCGGCTTGTCGGAGCCGTAGTATTTCATCGCGTCTGCCCACTTCATCCTCGGGTATTTTTCGGTCTGCCGGATGCCGAGGATTTTCTCGAAAAGATGCTTCGAGAGACCCTCGAAAGTGGACAGGATGTCTTCTTGCTCCACAAAGCTCATTTCGCAGTCTATCTGGGTGAACTCGGGCTGACGGTCGGCGCGAAGGTCTTCGTCACGAAAGCACTTCACGATCTGAAAATAGCGGTCGAAGCCGGCAACCATCAGGAGCTGCTTGAACGTCTGCGGCGATTGGGGCAGTGCATAAAACTCCCCGGGATTCATCCGCGAGGGGACGACGAAATCGCGTGCACCTTCCGGCGTGGATTTGATGAGAACCGGGGTCTCCACCTCAAGGAAGTCGAGGTTATCGAGGTAGCTGCGGATCTCGATCGCCATACGGTGACGGAGCTCGAGATTCTTTCGGACCACTTCCCTGCGGAGGTCGAGGTAGCGGTATTTCATACGGATGTCGTCTCCTCCGTCGCTTTCGTTTTCGATGGTGAAAGGCGGTGTGACGGATTTATTGAGGACACGAAGCTCTCGGACTTCTACCTCTATCTCTCCGGTGGGGAGATTGGGGTTTTTGGCGCTGCGCTCTGCCACGACGCCCTTTACCTGGAGGACAAACTCGCGTCCGAGCTTGGCTGCCTCTTCGACGAGGGTGGGGGTCTGTTCTGCATTGAAAGTGAGCTGGGTGATGCCGTAGCGGTCTCTGAGGTCGATGAAGACCATACCGCCGAGGGTCCTATTTTTTTGCACCCAACCCGCAAGTGTCACTTCACTGCCGGCATCGCTGAGGCGTAGGCTGCCGCAAGTAGTCGTTCTGTACATAGGTTCTCTAAGACGCTTATATTTGGTTCTATGATTTTGTTTTCCCGGAGAAAGCCGGGAGAAACTGTGCCGTATAAAAATCAGACTTCCGTCCTTTTGAGCTTGATGAGCGTGACCTTATTGCCCGTGGCGCGGAGGATGTGCGCCTCGAAGTTGGGAGGGAGACTGACGATGTCGCCGCGCTTCGGGATGCCTTGATTGACGCTCAGGATGTAGCCTGCAATGGTGAGGTATTCGTCGCTCTCGGGGAGGTTGAGGTCAAACTTCTCGTTGATCTGGTCGATTTCTGCCCGCCCGCTTACGATGTACTCGTTTTCGTCCGTCTGTCTCAGCACCACCCGATCCTTGTCGTGCTCGTCCTCTATCTCCCCAAAGATTTCCTCCACGATGTCCTCAAGGGTCACGATGCCGGAGGTACCGCCGAGCTCATCCACTACGATGGCGATGTTTTTTTTCTTTGAGAGAAGCGTCTTCATCACCTTCTCAGCGGGCAACGACTCGGGTATATAGATCGTCTGCTTGATGTGCGTGTGCCAATCGGAGCCGTCGGCGGCACACTTGAACATCTCGATGGTGTGGATGTAGCCGATGATGTCGTCGATGGTGTCGTTGTAGACGAGGATCTTGGAGAATCCGGTCTTCGTGAAGAGCTTGATGAGATCCTCTATCGTGTCGCCTTGCTCGACGGCTGCGATCTCGTTGCGGGGCACAAGGCAATCGCGGACTTTCAGCTCGGAGAAGTCGAGCGCGTTCTGCAGAAGCCGGGCTTCCGACACTACAGACGCTTCGTCCGTGACATTGCTTTCGATGTAGTAGTCGAGGTCCACTTTGCCGAGCGGCATTACCGCAGACTTTGTGCCTTTTACGCCCATTATTTTAAGCACCAACCACGTGATGCCATTGGTGAAGAGCGTGACGGGAGAGAGGAGGATGTAGACAAGGAAAAGCAGCGGTGACTCGATGCGCAGGAAGTCGTTCGGACGCATCCGCGCCAGCATCTTGGGGAGGTACTCGCCGAAGATAATGACGACAGCCGTGGAGACAAAGGTCTGTAGGATGAGGACGACAAGGTCGCTGCCAAAAATGCTTTTGAGCAAGGGCTCGAGCGCCATCGCGAAGAGCGTACCGTAGAGGACGTTTACGATGTTATTCCCGACGAGAATCATCGTAATGTACCTGCCCGGTCTCCGGAAGAAGAAGGACTGGATCTTAGGGATCGTCTTGCCTTTCTCCTTATCAAGCTCCGCTTGAAGCCGGTCGGCAGAGAGGTAGGCAGTCTCTCCGGAGGAAAAAAAGGCTGAGGCGAGGATAGTGAGCAGTATGAGGAGGAAAAGCATCATCTCTCGGTATTCGTCTTTTTCGCTGCCAGGGTACTTGGAGCCGGAAGGGTTCGTGACAAGGTGTCGACCGGTAGGGACGTCCCCGCCGGAGCGAGACGTCTCGGTCGCGGACCGGGCATAGGAGGCATCGGTGCGGGGGATGGGGCTACCGATCCCGCGCCGGTCGGAGGCACCATCGGCGAGGCGCCCTCCTCGTCCTTGACGTCCATATGACCGCTCGAAGAGTACAGCTCGTACCTCGTCATCGTCTGATTACTCTTGAAGCCGTATTCGGCATACAGGTATTCGCCCTGACCGCGCTCGATACGAACTGGGTCGTGCGAATAGACCTCTTCATTTGCCTCGTCCCAGTACAGCGTCTCTGCGAAGAAGTGTTGCCCCGAGTGATTCATCACTCTTACGTTGTTTTTCAGCTCCCAGAGTCTCTTGTCCTGGTAGTAGTAGGCAGTATCGGCGTCGACCGAAGCCTGGACGTTGAAAGAGAGGTCGAATTGCTCGAGATGCAACCCTGCGGGGAAGACCCACTTCTTCTCCGGTTTGTCGTACGTGTACCAGTACTTCGCCTGCAGCTTGTACTTGGTGATTCCGGAGTCGGAGATAAGGGTATTGACATCGGTGGTAAAAGTGGTGTAGAGTACCGTGTCCAGGTTGGACACCGTGACATCTCCCGCCTCTTTTTTGCAGGATCCCAGAAGTAGGACGAAGCAAAACAAGAAGCAAGCACACTCCCGAAGATAGGGAGGTGCCGGCTTCTCTGTCCGTAAAGCCCCGCGACCATTCATAGGTCGCGAGGTTTCTTTATTCGGGTCTTCTTCCAAGCGATTTATTCGGTCAAAAGGAGTGTCTTACAAGGGGTAGATCACTTTACGCGAATCGTCGTCGTTTCGCCGATCCATCCACCTACGGTGAAAGATTGACCGGCCTTGAGATCGGGGTGCATAAAGACGTCTTCCTTCGCGGGATAATACCCGGCGTAGCGATTGATGATGCTGTTTGCCTGAGACGTTACGCTCGGGTCGATGGACTTGGCTTGAGCCGCTTTGTCTACCACGAGGCAGTAGACGATTCGCTGGCGGATGGGGTCATCGGGGTAAACGCTCTTGGCGGTGGCAGCGTACATATTGGCGATGAGGAGCATCGGGGCGCCGAAGCCTTTCTTATTGGCCATAGCGGAGTTGGCGTAGTTGCGGGCCGTGCTGTACTGACCTCTGTCATAAGCCATCACTGCGAGCATATAGTATACTTCGCCCTTCTCGTTGGCGTCCTTGCTTAGGGAGATGGCTTCGTTATAGTACTTTTCTGCACGAGCCGTATTGCCTTCCTTGTAGGCTTTGCCGGCGATGCCTAGGGCAGCGGAGGCAGAGGGCTCGATCTGGTACATCGCTTCGGAGGCTGCGAAATAGAGGTCGCTCTCGGTGCAACCCACGCTGCCGAGGAGGCTGAGTACGGTCTGGAGGAACTCCTTATCCGTTTTCTTCTCCGCGATCTGGGGACCGTAGATCTTTTCCATCGTCGCGCAGTCTGCCGCACCACTGGCTGCGAATGCGGCTTCGGCCGATTGCTTGAATCCTTCGTAGTTCTTCACGGCGTCGGTGTTGCCATTGGCTTCGGCCGCTGCGATAGCCTGTTTGTAGAAGTCGTCCACCATAAAGTGATCCTTCACGTAGGTATCCTTGTGTGCGGGATCCTTTGAAAGCTTGACGAGGGAAGAGTAGCTGTAGTAGTAGAGTGCCAAGGGGTCGGTCTTTGCTTTCTTCTCCGCTACCACGGGCTTAAGCCAGTCGTAGATCTTGGCGTAGTCGGCTTTATCTCCGAAGTACTTGATGTAGTTGTCTATTTTGCTGCCGAGGATGTAGTCGGTGCCGTAGTCGGGGTCGTCTCCGAAGTACTTGATGCGGTTGTCGTAGACACCCATCAGTTCGTCGATGAACTTCTGCTTCTCTTCCGGAGTCTTTGCGTGTTCGATATTGTCCTTGATGATGTCTACGCCATCGATGTAGAGGTCTTTGGTCTGGGCGGGATAATTGGTGTATATCTTTTTCCAGAAATTGTAGGCATCGACGTAGTTGTTGCTTTTCTTATAGGTCTTGTAGTAAGCGGTGTTCTTGACGTAGTTGATGCTGTCCTCCGCAGACTTAAAACCGGGTTTGTCAGATACGTTCGATTGAGCAAAAGACATAGCTCCTATCGAAAGCACGGCGACAAAGGATAGTAGTAACTTTTTCATCTCTTATTCTGCTTTAAAGTTTATAGTTTCGTGCCTATGTAGTCTTCTTGCCGCTACCTTGCGGGCAAGCTGTTTCATCGCTGTTATTATTATGACGGGCAAAGTACCCCGAGGTTTATTCCGCCCTTCTCTGCATCAGTATATCTTCAGCTCCCTGAACCACGTCTCGTTAAACGTTACCGAGAGCGAGAGGCGGAGCACATCATTTGTGAGCGGCGTATTCTGCCCCGCAAAGGAGTGGGTGTAGTCCAAACCCAGATTGATGATGGAGGGTCTGTCGCCTCCAAAGAAGTTCACCGGCATCCCGATGCCGAAAGAAGCGCCCACGTTATGCATTCTGTCGATGTCCTGCGTGGCGAGATAGCTGCCGGCATAATTGAGTCCGAAGCGGTATTTCATCACCTTGCCGTAATCTCTCGAGTAGGCATCCGGGATGAACTCGAATCCCAAAGCCGCCTTATACGTATCCTTGAGCGAGACGCCGTCACCGGTGAAGACATTAGGGGTCTTGCTCCACATCGCATAGGAGACGTCCGCCGCCAGAGTGTACTTCCCGGGTCGGTTCCAAGAGAAACCGGCGCCGATATCGTGAGGCGTCGTGGTCTCGACCTGTACTTCCCGCTGCTTTATCGTCTGACGAAGCGGATCATTGACGTTGTCGCTCGTCACTTCCGTAAAAATCGGATTGATCCTCAGTCCGGGGGCATACGTCACCCCAAAGACGAGGTTGTCTTTCTCTTTGTTTCTCAACTCGTACCGGTACTGCACTCCGGCATCGAAGCCCCAGTTTCCCATCTTGATTGTGTTGGTGAGGATGGACTGAGAGAGTACGGTCGAATTCGGGGTGGTGGCGACAGAGTGGGTCAGCGAGCCGAAGAGGTAATTGGCATTCGCACCCACGAAGAGTCCGCCCCACAGCCGCACGGCAAGACCGGCATAGGCTTTCTGCAAAGACCCGCTGCCCGTGAAGGTCTGCAACATTACGGTACGGCTGCCTTCCGAAATGGGATTGGAGCTGGTGAGCCCGTAGCCGGCGGAGCTGAAAGGCTTGATGCCCGCGCTGAAGCCTACGATGTTTTTGTACAGCGGAAACTGCAGTGCCAAGTAATCCAGACCTCCGAGGAAAGAGGTGCGCTTCGCGGTGCCGTCGCTGAAGTGTCCCATATTGGCCGACACGCCGGCATCGATGAGGAAAGACAGTGAATCCGTACCGGCATAACCGGCAGGGTTTTTGAGGTTAATGACCGTCGGGTCATTAACGCCGATGCCTACACCGCCCATACTGCGCCAAGCGCCGGTGACACTCTCTTGGAGCGTGCCGAATCCCAATCTGGAGAGCGGATTGGACTGCATATCCTGTCCTTTTGCGCCGAGACCGGCGAATAGGAGCAGGTAGGTCGCAAAGCAAGCGGACTTAAGCCGGGTGCCGAGATGGTTGCTTATTTTCACTATATAAAAATTGTCGCCTGTTTACAAGTCATTTGCGGGCTTTTGCCCCGCCGTCGCCGCTACAAAGCAACGACTTCCGCAAATGTACCCATTTTTGGTTAGATGTTGGACCCCGGTCCGGTCGGTCGATTTTTATGGCCGTGCATTTCGGTCTGTATCTCCTTTCCTCGAGATACAGACCGAAAATTTCTCGCATCACGTACCGGGAAGAGAGCGAGATACAGGCCAAAAAATACGGCGGTTATTTGCTTAAGAAAGTCTCTGAGCCCGCTCCAAGGCCGCGTGAATATCGGGGCATATATCCTCCTCCGAGAGGACGGACTTAATGCCGCCGGCAATCAGAGTGGTGCGCACCTCTTCGCTCACCCCCGAGAGAATGATATGGATCTCCTCCTCACGCGAACTCTGAATAAGGGAGATCAGGTTATTGATGCCGGTGGAGTCCATAAACGGCACCCGACGCATGCGGATGATACGCACGCGGGGGTTGCTTTTTACCCTACTGATGACTTCATTGAACCTATTGGCGATTCCGAAGAAATACGGGCCGTCTATCTCGTAGACGTCCACCCCTGCGGGAAGTTGGATGTGCTCCTCATTCAAACTGACTTCCGTATCCGCCGTGAGGTCGATTTTATCCGTAAAAACAGAGATACGGGTGCTCTCCGTCACGCGTTTCAGCAAAATCACCATCGCCAGCAGCATCCCCACCTCTATCGCGATCGTCAAGTCGAGGAATACGGTTAGGAAGAATGTAACGAGGAAGATGGAGACGTCGCTTTTGGGGTGCTTGAGGAGCTTTCGGCAGGTGCGGAGGTTAGTCATATTATAGGAGACCATAACCAGCACACCCGCAAGGCAGGCCATAGGGATATGTTTCGTCAGTGGCGAGAGAAAGAGCAGGATGAGGAGCAGCACCACGGCGTGGATGATGCCTGCCACCGGTGTCTTTCCGCCATTATTGATATTCGTCATCGTGCGGGCTATGGCACCGGTCACGGGTATGCCGCCGAAGAAAGGTACCACTGCGTTGGCGATGCCTTGGGCAATAAGCTCGGTATTGGAGTCGTGCTGCTCCCCGATTACTCCATCAGCCACCGACGCGGAGAGGAGCGACTCGATGGCGCCCAGCATAGCGATGGTAAAGGCGGAGGGAAGTAAGAGTTTGACCGTCTCAAAGTTTAGCCCCAAGGCTTCGGGCTCGGGGATGCCGGCCGAGATGCTGAACCGGTCCCCTATCGTCTCAATGGCTCCTATCCCCGCATAAGTGCGCAAAAGGTACGACGCTATCGTCATCACGATGATGGCCGTCAGCGAGCCCGGTATCTTCTTGGAAAACTTTGGCGTGAAAATGATGAGCAGCACACTGATCGCCCCGATCCCCAAAGCCCACGGATTGATCGAATCCAAGTGCGAAAAGTAGGCCATCCACTTGGACGCGAAATCACCCGGAAGGCGGTCGATGTGCAGACCGAAGAAGTCCGGCATCTGCGTCGTGAAGATCGTCACGCCAATCCCTGCGGTAAAGCCCACAATGATGGGATAGGGGATAAACTTGATGATCGTTCCCACCCGAAAAAAGCCCATCAATAAGAGGAGCAGCCCCGCCATAAACGTCGCCACCGCCAATCCCTGCACACCGAAGGTCTCGATGATCCCGTAGACGATGATGATAAAAGCCCCCGTAGGACCTCCGATCTGCACCGAGCTCCCCCCAAACGCCGACACGATGAAGCCTCCGATGATGGCCGTCACCAGTCCGCGCTCGGGACTCACCCCGCTGGCGATGCCAAACGCAATCGCCAAAGGGAGCGCTACGATGCCGACGATGATCCCGGCCATCAAGTCCTTGTAGAAACGGCTGAGTGAATAGCCCTTCAGCGCCTTAAACAGACGCGGCTGAAACATATTTGGTCGCATACTTGTCATCTTCCGGGGAATAAAAAGTGCCTGCTCGCAGTCCGCAAAAGTCCGGCTCCTGCAAATCCAAACAAAAACGAGTGTAAGAAGAAAGCGCAAAGTTAGCACTTTCTTTCCACCTCCGTCTCCTTTGGTTTATGTCCCCATTCGCTTAGGGGAAGAAAATACGACGTTAGGGTTCGGACAAATGGGGCGGACGGGGATAAACGATTTTTTTGTACCTTTGCGTCGCGTCCGGATTTGAGGAATCGGGACGAGATTTTCTTTGAATCGACTCGGGGTGTAGCGCAGTCCGGTTAGCGCACCTGCTTTGGGAGCAGGGGGTCCCAGGTTCGAATCCTGGTACCCCGACAATGACGACTAAGATGGAAGGCTTAGGGGCTTGCAGTACTGCAGGCTCCTAAGTTTCTTTTTTTGTCCCCGTCTGTGCTCGTAATATCGCTTCCCCCTTACGTCCGTCACTTTCTGCTTACTCTTCCACTGCACCGCCCATAATCTCGATTACTATTAAAAATGGGGCGGCATTGTCTCTAAAAATGGGTAAATTGCAGCCTCATTGGATATAGTATAAAAAAATGGGGATTAGAGGGGTACAGAGAGAAGTAAGGACTATGGCGGCGCAAAGAAGCCTTTTCAAACGCATTTTTAAGGACTATGCCCTGATGTGGGCGATGGTTGTGGGCGGGGTCTTGTACCCGTATCTTTATCATCTGCAGCATCTCATCATCTACACGGTATTCATTATGCTCGTCTTTGCCTACACGAAGGTGCATCCCCGGGATCTGAAGATCGAGCCGCTTCACTATGTGCTTTTTGCGGCACAGTGGATTATGGGCTTATTGATTTATTTCGTCCTTGAGCCTTTTAACTCCGTCCTTGCCCAAGGTCTTGCCCTTATTACGCTTACGCCTACGGCGACCTCTGCCACCGTCATAGCTATGATGCTTGGCGGCAGCATCGCCTTTGTGACGTCATTCCTTATCCCCTGCAATATCCTTGTCGCCCTCATCGCTCCTGTGTTGCTTGGTGCCCTCTACCCTGACGCCGGCGGATCGTATTGGGCTACGGTTTTCGACATATTGGCAGAGGTCTCGGCTCTGCTTATCCTGCCGCTCGTCCTCGTCTGGGCTCTGCGCTTCACGCTCCCCAAGGCGCACGCGGTTTTGGCCAAACGCGCCACCTGGACTTTTTACGTATGGGTGGCGACGGTGGCCATCATCGCGGCCAAAACCGTGCATACCATCGTGGTTACTCCGGATCTTACGTTGCAGAAAACTGCCGTCTACTTCGTGGCTACCATGATTCTGGCGATGGCGCTCTATTTCATCGGACAAAAAAGCGGAGCCTACTTCGGCGGACAGCGTGTCAGCGGGCGTCAGGCGTTGGGGCAAAAGAATACCATTTTTGCCATCTGGATCGCGTATACGTTTATGGATCCCGCCGTCGGGATTATTCCTTCGTTTTATGTGATTTGCCAGAATATTCTCAATTCCCTCGAGCTCGCAATCTACTCACGGGAGCATCCCAACGGGTGACCCGAGGTTATTCTTGGTCAGACCGAGAAGATCTCCGGATACAGACCGCCGATTGCCTTTTGGTCCGTACCGGGACTTTGCGAGAGTCCGTCCGAGATTTTCCCCGGGTCTCGGCACAAGTTTTCCACCAAGACACATTTATGCTTACACTTCAGATACACCGATTTATGACGCACCAAGGTCTTGCCCGCATCTTTAAGGCGATGGTCTTTGCTCTCGCCCTCCCTTTCTTCGTCTTAGCCCAAGAGCGTTCCTCTATGGAGCTCCGCCGCCTCTCTCCCACTTCGATTGAAGTGATCGACGGAGGGGGAAAGAGCCTCGTGACGCTTGATTTTTATGGCGAAAACATCTTCCGTCTTTTCAGCGATCCAAAAGGTGGGGCGGTAAGGGATCCGGAGAGCACGCCGCCTGCACAGATACTGGTGGATACCCCCCGCGGTACCGTGTCGCCCTTGCAGACCGGAGACCGTGGCGAATACTTCAGCGTCAGGAGCATAGAGATAGAAGTGCGCATCTCCAAAGCCTCAGGTCTCCTCTCCGTGTTTGACCTCAAGAGGAATAAAAAAGTCGTGGAGGAGACGGCTCCCGTCACCTTCGAGGATGGCAAAACGACGGTCGTTTTCGCTAATTCCGAAGACCGCGGCTATTACGGCGGCGGCGTCCAAAACGGGCGTTTTGCGCACAAGGGTGAGGAGATACGGATCTTCAACAGCAACAACTGGGTGGACGGCGGCGTGGCGTCGCCTGCACCCTACTTCTGGAGTACTGCGGGTTACGGCATCTTGTGGCACACCTTTAAGCCCGGGAGCTATGATTTCGGCAAAAAAGAGCCTTCGGAAGTCCGTCTTTCGCACGACACCGATTACCTCGACCTTTTCGTGATGGTCAGCGAGCAGCCTGAGGCGCTTCTCGGAGACTACTACCGGCTCACCGGTAACCCCGTCCTTCTGCCCAAGTTTGCGCTCTATGAGGGGCACCTCAATGCCTACAACCGCGACTTTTGGGAAGAGACGGACGAAGGGGGCATACTCTTTGAAGACGGCAAGAGGTACAAGGAGTCTCAGAAAGACAACGGAGGCATCAAGGAGAGTCTGAACGGCGAAAAGGACAACTACCAATTCTCTGCCCGCGCCGTCGTCGACCGCTACGCCGCACACGATATGCCCCTCGGGTGGGTGCTCCCCAACGACGGCTATGGCGCGGGATACGGACAGACGAACACACTGCAGGGTAATGTCCAAAACCTCAAAGAGTTCGGGGACTACGCCCGCTCCAAAGGCGTGGAAATAGGGCTCTGGACGCAGAGCGACCTGCACCCGAAAGAAGGCGTAGAGCCGCTCCTGCAGCGCGACATCGTGCGTGAGGTCCGGGATGCGGGCGTGCGTGTCTTGAAGACGGACGTGGCTTGGGTCGGAGCCGGGTACTCTTTCGGACTGAACGGCATCAATGACGTGGCCGGCATCACGACGAAGTACGGTAGCGGTGCACGCCCTTTCATCATCACGCTTGACGGCTGGGCGGGAACTCAGCGCTACGCAGGCGTCTGGACAGGCGACCAAACCGGCGGAGAGTGGGAGTACATCCGTTTCCACATACCCACTTACATCGGTGCGGGTCTCTCCGGTCTCTCGAACATCACGAGCGATATGGACGGTATTTTCGGTGGTAACAATACGCCCGTCCTCGTCAGAGACTTCCAGTGGAAGACTTTTACCCCTATGCAGCTCAATATGGACGGCTGGGGCAGTACGCCGAAGTACCCGCATATCCTCGGCGAACCCTCCGAGTCCATTAACCGCTCTTACCTCAAGTGGAAATCTATGCTTGTCCCTTATGCCTATTCCATAGGCTATGAGGCGGTCACCGGGAAACCTGCAGTGCGTGCCATTTTCCTCGATTTCCCGAACCCCTACACGCTCGGGACGGAGACAAGGTATGAGTATCTCTACGGTCCCTATTTCCTCATCGCACCCGTTTACAAAGAAACAAACGCGGATAAGGACGGAAACGACATCCGTAACGGTATCTATCTGCCGGAAGGGACGTGGTACGACTATTTTACGGGTGAAAAGTACTCCGGAGGCCGCATCTGGAACGAGTTTCCTGCGCCTATCTGGAAGCTGCCCGTCTTCGTGAAAGCCGGCGCCGTCATCCCGCTCACGAAGCCCCACAATCAACCTCGGGACATCCCTTCGGACTACCGGGCGTATGAGATCTACGGGGGAGCAGAGACGACTTTTGACGAATACGATGACGACGGTCACTCGGAAGCCTATAAGGGCGGAGTAGGGGTACATACCCCCCTTTCGCTTAAAGAGAAGGGAAACGCCGTGACCTTTACGGCACACGCGTCGAAGGGGTATTTTGACGGATTTACCCCCATCAAGGAGACTGAAGTATTCTGGAACCTTTCCGATAAACCCTCCTCCGTCACTGCGTCCTATGCCGGCAAAAAGGTTCGTCTCGTACGGGCAAAGACCCTCGAAGAGTACCGCTTGAAATCCGACGTTTGGTACTTCAATCTCTCGCCCGAGCTTAACCGCTTCAGTACGCCCGGCTCGGACGAAGCAAAAAGGAGCATCCCTAAGAATCCCCAGCTTTGGGTCAAGATAAGTAAGCGCGACATTACTTCCGGAGACCTCTCCGTGACGGTTCGGGACGCGCGATTGGACCTCCCGTCCTCCCTTTTTGTTTCTCGTGGAAAGCTCTCCGAACCGACCCTTCTGGACGGCAAGGCTGAGGCAAAAGCATTCTCTCCATCGTGGTCGAAAGTGGAGGGCGCCGACGCCTACGACATCGACTTCCGGGGTATGCTCTACTCCGGGATCCGTGGTGCTTCTTTCCTCCTTGAAGATCTCAAGCCCGAGACAGCCTATGACTACAAAGTCCGCGCTGTGAATGCGGATGGTGTCTCGGGTTGGGCAAGCGGATCTTTTACGACCCTCGAGGATCCCTACCGTCTCGCAGTGAAAAATATCCGGGGACAGAGCTCGGCTGCCTCGCAACCCGGACAGGGCGTGGACAAGCTCTTCGACTTCGACAAAAACACCATCTGGCACACCTCTTGGTCCGAGTCCGCAGTTCCCTTCACGCTTACTCTGGATCTCGTGACGCTCAATGACCTTGACCGCCTCGAGTATTACCCGAGGAAAGACGCGGGCAACGGTACACTCCTCCGAGGCTCTGTCTCCGTCTCCGCGGATCGTCAGACTTGGTCGGAAGAGGTGCCTTTCTCGTGGGAAAAAGATGCCAAAACGAAGACAATCTCTTTCCCCACAGGGACCAAGGCGCGCTGGATACGCCTCTCCGTCGCTGAAGGCGTAGGGAACTTCGGCTCCGGAGCGGAAGTCATCGTCTACCGCCGCGACGGGACCAAGCCGCTGCTGCAGGGCGACATCAACCACGACGAGCGTCTGGACGAAAACGACCTCACCTCTTACCTCAATTATACCGGTCTTCGGACTAAGGACGCGGATTTCGACTACATCAAAGAGGGCGACATCAATGCCAACGGCCTTATCGATGCCTACGACATCTCCGTCGTAGCCACGACGCTCGATGGCGGTGCGTCCGCACGGAGCAGGGATAAGGCCGAAGGGCGGATTTCGCTCACGCAGGACAAGACGCAGTTCAAGGCCGGAGAGGAGATCGTCCTAACCATTGAGGCAAAAGATCTCCGCAGTGCGAATGCCCTCTCTTTTGCCCTCCCGTACGACGCCTCTCTCCTTGAGTATGTGGGGATGGATAAAGTGGGTATGAAAGACCTCTACGACCTCACCAATGACCGCCTCCACACGGGCGGCACGAAGGAGCTCTTCCCCACTTTCGTCAATATCGGCAATAACTTCCTCTTGGAGGACGGCACCCTTATGAGTCTACGTTTCAGAGCACGCAAATCGGGCTCCTGGACTGCGGAGATGCGCGACGGCCTCATCGTAGACCGCAGCCTCGGCACTTCGTCCTTCTGACCGTTGCTTTACTGATGAAAGAGAAGCTCATAGTGGGTCTGAGCGGCGGGAGAGATTCTGTCGCTCTGACCCATTTCCTCTATACGCAAGGAGGTTATGACCTCATTTTGGCGCATATGAATTTCCACCTCCGCGGCTCTGAGAGCGAAAGGGATGAAGCCTTTGTGTCCCGTCTCTCGCGTGACCTCTTCCCTAATGCCGAGCTTGTGGTCAAAGGAGTGGACTGTGAGGGCTACGCGTCCGTCCATAAGGTCTCCGTCGAGATGGCTGCCCGAGACCTCCGGTATGCGTGGTTTGAGGAGCTCCGCCGGAAATACGGGGCGACCTATATCGCTGTGGCGCACCACGCCGATGATCAGATTGAGACCGTCTTGATGAACCTCGCCCGCGGCACCGGTGGCGCGGGTCTTGTCGGGATGAAAGAGAGGGACGACGGAAGGCATCTCATCCGTCCCTTCCTCTCTATGGCGAGAGCCGAAATCGACGCTTATGTGACCGACTTCGGTCTCCCCTATGTGGACGACTCCACGAATACGGACGAAGAAATCCGCCGCAACTATATCCGTCACACGCTTATCCCCACTTTTGAAAGTCTGAATCCTTCTTTTCGGAAAAGTTTCCTTAGAAGCATCGGGATTTTTTCCGAAGAACAGGCGTATATCGAAAGCGTGGTGGATGAGGAGGAAAAAGCCCGTTTTGACCGAGACACAGACTCGATTAAGCTCGGGGATTCGGCCGACCAAATGCCGGAGTTGATTTTTAGACGGCTTTTTGCTCGTCGTGGATTTAATGACGAACAGATCCGAAGCCTCCGCGAGCTCGGGGGTAAGAGCGCTCGAAAGTTTCATCTTCCTTCTTCGAAGATCTCTGCCCAGAGCTTTCGGGGCAGGCTCTATATGTACGAGGATCCCCTTCCGCTCGAGCCTTATCGGTTGCCTATTCGACGGGGTCAGACAGACTATGACGTCCCGCATTTCGGTGGCGTCCGGATGGACACGGGAGACAGTCTTCGGACGGGTAGGGGATTACTGCGTGTGGACGCGGGGTGCCTTAGCCATGCACTTTGCTTGAGAAATGCGGAGCCCGACGACCGTTTCAGCCCGTTCGGAATGAAGCGCGGCTCTAAGCTCCTCTTTGATTACCTCAAGGAACGTGGCGTCCCGCCTGTGTACCGTCCTTTTTGTCCCGTAGTGGCTTCCGAAGAGTCGGGAGAAGTCGTTGCCGTCCTCCCTTTTGAGATTGCCGAAACTGCCAAGATGACAGGGAGCAGCCGTGAGACCTTGACGCTCTCCCTCTCCCGTCCTGATTCCACCCTTGCCCGCCTACTCATAAAACGATCCAGATAGCTCCGAGCCACCTCTCTTTGCGGTCAAGATCCCGCGTAACGACAAGAAAAGAGTGTACTCCGAGAAGACTTCTCAGTGTACACTCTTTTTCTTTGTGGAGATGGAGGGACTTGAACCCTCGTCCAAACACGGAACCCATCCGCTTTCTACACGTTTAGCTTTGCTTGAAGGTTTTCGTCCTCGGGGTTTAGGCCAAAGCTACCGCCCCTTGGCTTAGTCTCTTAAGTGTCGACTACAGCGAAAGACGCGCTGTAATCCCTTCCCGATATATACGGCACCGCATACTCAGACCACCTCGGGCTCACGGTATCTGTGCGATGTCTCGTGGGAGCAAAAGGCTCAACCAAGAGCGTGTGTCTTACTAAACTTCAGATCACGCTGCGAGAGCGTAGTTGTTTTCGCCATTTAAAAAAGTCGCAATCCGGGATTTAAGTGCCGAACAGCCGCGCACTACGTGCTTACGAACCGACTCTACGTGCTGTCAAAACCAGTCATCCCCGGTATTTCGAACCGCACAACTAAAGCGCTTCAGTAATTGTACTGCAAAGGTACTGCCAACTTTTGACTCTGCCAAATCCGGTCTCGCGGAAAAGTGGTACAGACCAAAAAAGATGCGCGGGTACGTGTCTCGTCTCCAAATGGTACAGACCGAAATGATCTCCCCGGTCTGTATGAAATTTACGTCGGAACCACACCCTTTCTTTCTTCGGGAAGAGAACGCTAAAATCTCTTCTGCCAAGGTGTTTTAAGATAGGGAGAACCTTTGGAAAAGGACTTTTTACTCCATAAATAAAGGGCAGGCTGATGATTTTGCAAAGCAAAATGCACCTGCCCACCCTTTCCCCGATTAGTATGCGAGGACATAGATGTTTTCACAACGGAATAATCCTTATTGTGAATAGCTTTCAGATTATCGTACCTTTGTGATAGGTCACAACTTCAATCCCTAATGCACTATGGAGTAGTGTGTTAGGGATTGATTTTGCGATTTCCTGTTTTTCGGTCTTATTCTGCCGGTCGCGCAAATCTTTCCTGAAATCTTAATCCTAATAGGCGCAGATATCAGTGCTGACATTTGTGGCGTTTACGAGCAATATAGTCTCCGCCGAAAAAGCCTCTAATTCTTCTCTGAAAAGGAGCTGACTTTTCTCCACAAGGTTTCTCGACTTCCGTCGGGAGGCTTCTAATCTTTCTCCGCAAGAATTCTAATCTTTCTCCCGGTAGATCTTGTGGATTCCTGTTCTCGTGCCCTGACCACGTCCTATATCCGTCTGATTATAGCTACCCGAGGGGAGGATACAGGATGCCGAGCCCGCATAAATTGATGACGCTGCCGGCCCCGGCAGGTCCTTTTGCCCTTTTCTTTCAAATGTGGCGTGTTAATAATTTTATTAGGTATCTTTGAGTGCAAATGAGCGGATGGCTGAGACCGTCCTTATCTATGGCATCCACATTTTCGACACATTTATGAATAGATACCCACAATCCGAGATCCTGAAAGAAGCTGACTTTAGCAAGATCATTGACGGTAAGGAGGTGAAGTTGATTCGCCTCTCGGACGGTCACGCCTTGCAGGCAGACATCACCAATTATGGCGGAAAGATAGTCACGCTCATCACGCCGGACAGAGACGGCAAACCCGTGGACGTGGTCTTGGGACACGACACATTCGACGACTACTATCGGAGCGAAGAGCAGTATTTCGGTTCCCTCATCGGGAGATACGGCAACCGCATTGCGGGCGGGGTCTTCAAGCTCGACGGAGAGACCTATCGCCTCCACATCAATAACGGCCCCAATTCGCTACACGGCGGGGTAAAAGGCTGGAACGCTATGGTTTGGGATATAGAGAGGCAGACGGAGGACACGCTGGTTCTGTCTTTCACTTCGCCCGATGGCGACGAAGGATTCCCCGGAGAAGTGCACGCCCGGGTGACCTACGCCCTCAAGGACGGCGCGCTCGACATAACATACGAAGCGACGACCACCAAGCCAACGGTGCTGAACCTCACCAACCACTCTTATTTTAACCTCAACGGCGAAGGCGACCCCACCGTACACGATCACCTCCTTAAGATATACGCCTCGCACTATCTGCCCACCAATGAGACCGCAATCCCTTTCCGCGAAGCTCCGGCAGCGGTAAAAGGGACGCCTTTCGACTTCCTTGCTCCGCATACGATAGGAGAAAGGATAGACACCGATATCGACCAGCTCTCGTGGGCAAGGGGATACGACCACACATTTGTCCTGGACAAAGAGGCGGATGCGTACACGCTTGCCGCTTCGTGCCTCTCTCCCCGGACGGGCATACGTCTTGACGTAATGACCACAGAGCCCGGGATGCAGGTCTACACGGGCAACTGGATGAGCGGCAATATGCGTGGCAAAGGAGACAGCCGGTACCCCGCGCGTTCGGCGGTCTGCTTCGAGACACAGCACTATCCCGACACGCCCAACCGCCCCGATTACCCCTCGGCGGTACTCCGTCCCGGTGAGACTTTCAAGAGCCGTACCGCTTTCCGCTTCAGCGTCAGCGAGGGCGTAGAGTAAACTTTGGATACAACTAAGCATTTCTAATCATACAGACCATTTTATCTATGAATCAAAAGAAACAGTGGGGTGCCATTATCGTGATGATTGCCCTCTTTGCCATGATTGCCTTCGTGACGAATATCTGTTCGCCTATGGCGGTCATCGTCAAGAACGACTTCGGCGCCTCTAACGTACTCGCACAGATTGGGAACTACGGCAACTTTATCGCCTACCTCGTGATGGGCATCCCCGCCGGTATGCTTGTGAGCAAATATGGCTACAAAAAGACCGCCCTCATCGGTCTCGTGATCGGTATCATCGGCATCCTCATCCAGTGGGGCAGCGGACACGTGGGCAAAGAAGCCGCTTTCCTCGTTTACCTAATCGGCGCCTTCGTGGCCGGCTTCACTATGTGTATCCTTAATACGGTCGTGAATCCTATGCTCAATCAGCTCGGCGGAGGCGGTAACAAAGGCAACCAATTCATCCAGATCGGTGGTGTCTTCAATAGCGCCGCAGCCGTAGCCGCCTATATCCTGATGGGCGCGCTCATCGGGGACGCGACGAAAGCCCACATCTCTGACGCGACTCCTGCGCTGATGATTGCCCTCGGGGTCTTCGTCATAGGCTTCATCGTGATTATGTTCACCCGTATCGAAGAGCCCGAGCAAGCCCCCGTGGACACTTCGCTCATATCCGGCGCCCTCAAGTATCGTCACTTTACGCTTGGCGCTCTTGCGATCTTCCTCTATATGGGCATCGAGGTCGGCACGCCTACCTATATGATGCAGTACCTCACCGCCACTCCCGAAGCAGGCGGTATGGGTATGGATGCCCAAATCGTGGGCCTTATCGTGGCCGTGTACTGGTTTATGATGCTCATTGGTCGCTTCGTGGGCGGTGTCATCGGCGGAAAAGTGTCTGCCCGCACGCTCATTACGATCGTGGCGTCGCTGTGTGTCGTCCTCGTACTCGCAGGGATGTTCTCTCCGGAGACCACGACCGTCCAAGTCCCGGGTATCGACTGGGCTAACCTCAGTGTCATCTGGGCAGAAATCCCCATCGGGATGTTCTTCTTCCTCCTCGTAGGCCTCACCACGAGCGTGATGTGGGGCGGTATCTTTAACCTCGCCGTCGAAGGTCTCGGTAAGTACACCGCCATCGCTTCGGGTATCTTCATGACGATGGTCTTTGGGTGCGCGGTGATGCTTGCGATCCAAGGCGCTGTGGCTGACGCTACGAACTACCTCACCAGCTACTGGGTAGTCCTCTTCTGCGCAGCTTACATTCTCTTTTACGCACTGGTGGGCTCCCGTCCTTCTCAGCCTGTGTCCAAAAACTAATCCCAAGCTTTTATACTCAATATGATTTCAACCGATACCATTCGTGCAAAATACACCGAAGCCTTCGGTACTCCGGGTGAAGGTTTTGCCATCTACTTCGCCCCCGGGCGCATCAACGTGATTGGAGAGCACACCGATTACAACGGCGGCTTCGTCTTCCCCGGCGCTGTGGACAAAGGCATCATCGCTGCCATCCGCCCCAACGGCACCGACCGTATCAACGCCTACGCTGCCGACCTTGGAGAAAAAGCTTCCTTCGGACTCACCGAAGAGGAGCGCCCCAAAGAGATGTGGGCCAATTATATCTTCGGTGTGGTGCGCGAGCTCGATAAGCAGCAAGGCGTGAAGTGTGGTGGATTTGATTGCGCCTTTATGGGCGACGTCCCCCTCGGTGCCGGTATGAGCTCGTCAGCGGCGCTCGAGAGCTGCTTTGGCACGGCTCTGAACGATTTCTTTGGCGACGGAAAGGTGGGCAAATTCGACCTCGTCTACGTCGGTCAAAAGACCGAGTGGAACTACATCGGCGTCAACTGCGGCATCATGGACCAGTTCGCCTCCCTCCACGGTAAAGACGGACACATCGTCCGCCTCGACTGCAAGACGAACGAATTTGAGTACTTCCCCTTTGACCCCAAAGGCTACAGCCTCATCCTTCTCGACTCCTTGGTCAAGCACGAGCTTGCTTCCAGCGCCTATAACGCCCGCCGGAAGTCCTGCGAGAACGTGGTGGCAGCCATTAAGAAACACCATCCGGAAGTGGAGTTCCTCCGCGACGCCACCCTCGGGATGCTCGACGAAATGCGCGGTGAAGTCTCCGCAGAGGACGCCCTCCGTGCCGAGTACGTGATCGAAGAGGTGGCTCGCGTCCTTGAGGTCTCCGACGCACTCCGGAGAGGCGACTACGAGACGGTGGGACGGAAGATGTACGAGACGCACCATGGTATGAGCAAGAAGTATGAGGTGAGCTGCGAAGAGCTCGACTTCCTCAATGACCTTGCCCGCGAAATGGGTGTCACCGGTTCTCGCGTGATGGGCGGCGGTTTTGGCGGCTGCACCATCAACCTCGTCAAAGACGATCTCCGCGAAGCTTTTGAGAAAGAGGCTACGGAGAAGTACACGGCTAAGTTCGGTCACGCGCCGAAGGTGTACGAGGTCGTCATCAGCGACGGAGCCCGCAAACTTGCCTAAGCGCCATGGGCTCCTGCCCCGGTCTCAGGACCTAACCATCCATCCAATCTGAGAGAGGGTGTGTCGAAAACCAACTTTCGGCACACCCTCCTTCGTTTTACACCGCACTGTGCGTCGGTGAATGAATCACCCTTACGAGACCTTTGAAAAAGGACTCGGGATACGAAAAACGTCAGTTTTTCGTATGAGACTTTGCAGAATGCCTCAGATGCAAGGCACTGAGGCTGAGGGCGACGGGAGTGTACTAACCGTACACGACCAAGCCCGAATGCCGATAGAAACGCAGCAGATGAGGTATTATGCAAAGGTCTCCTTACTTGGATAGGGATGGCTCCACGATGACGACCGGTTTGATGAGGTCGCGGGGCTTGTCTTTCATCAAGAGGAGCGCCTCTTCCATCTTGTCGAAGCTGTTAAAACGGTGGGTGATGAGCTTGGAGAGGTCTAACCTGCCGGCTTGTACCATTTTCGCCAGCTTCTCCATACGGAGACGCCCGCCGGGCATCAGCCCGCCTTTTATCGTCTTGTGACCCATCCCAACGCCCCACTCGATGCGGGGGATGGCGATGAAATCTCCCAAGCCGAGGTAATTGACGTTGCCGATAACGCCGCCCGGCTTCAGCACTTTGACGGCTTCGGCAAATGTGTCGTTATCTCCTCCGGCGATGACGACACGATCCACGCCCTTTCCGTGAGTGAGGTCCATTATTTGCTCGTGGACGGAGCCGTTGTGGTAGTCGATGATGTAGTTTGCCCCATAGCTCTTGGCGGCTTCCACGGTCACGGGACGTGAACCCACCGCATAGATATTGGAAGCCCCGAGGAGGGCAGCCGCAGCAACGCTCATCAGTCCCACCGGACCGATGCCGATGACGAGAACCTCGTCGCCGAAACGCACATCAGCGAGTTCCACGCCGTGAAAGCCCGTGGGGACCATATCGCTGAGCATCGTGGCATCGACAGGATCCACACCTTCCGGTATCAGGGCTAAGTTGCCGTCGGCATCATTGACGTGAAAGTATTCTGCGAAGACCCCGTCCTTGAAGTTTGAAAATTTCCAGCCAGCCAGCATACCACCCGAGTGCATCGAGTAGCCCGCCTGGGCTTCAAGGGAGTTCCAATCGGGCGTGATTGCGGGGACGAGTACGCGGTCCCCGGGCTTGAAGTCTTTGACCAAACTGCCGACTTCCACCACTTCACCCGTGGCTTCGTGTCCGAGGATCATATCTTTGCGGTCACCAATGGCTCCCTCCCAGACGGTATGGACGTCCGAGGTGCATGGTGCTACAGCGAGCGGACGAACGATGGCATCCAGAGGTCCGCACGTGGGTCTTTCTTTTTCAATCCAACCGGTTTTCCCGATTCCCAACATGGCAAATGCTTTCATACGCTTGTTTTCAGTCTAATGATGAGTATTTAAAGGTAAATGTGTTCTCGGAAGAAAGAGGAAGGAATCCATCCTTCTGTATGTGGTACAATATTACCGAAATAATTCCTTATTAAAAAGAGATTAAGGAAGATTTAGATATAGGGATAATTGAAGGCGTGCCGGGGCAGACCTACGGGTCAAAAAATATTTTTTGGTCGTACCGGGGCAAAAACTTCGGTCTGTATCTCGTCATCGCGAGACACAGACCGAAAAAGAAAGGCTTCACCGAGAAATGGGACGAGCGATATTGAGCCTAATCCGAATGCCCGTTTCTCTCTTTTGTCGAAAACTGCAACATCCCCACGATAATAATGGCGCTACCGACCTTGTATCACAGGTCGGAAGGATTCCGCTTTTTCCCCTCCGTAGAGACGGGGAAAGGTGTAGATCAAGTCGTGCAGCTCCGATGCAAAGCTTTTTACGTCCGATCCTGTCGGGATTTCCGAGAAAGGCACTCTTTCACCGACATAGATGTTGAAGTGCTTGCCCTTTGCGCCTAAGAACTCTTTTGGCAAAAGAGCCGTGCCGATGTTGAATTTGATGCCGAGCGCGGCTCTGATCTGCTCCGTGCGGTAAAAGCTTTTGCTGTTTTGCCCCTCAAAGAAGAGGGGGACGATGTCGCGCTCGTAGCGACGTGCAAGTTTGGCAAAGCTTGGTCTCCATTCGCGATCTTCTATGCGCCCGGACTCGGATACACGGCTCACTGCACCGGACGGAAACGTGAGCACTTCCGCGTCGCCCTCAAGAGCCTCCGTGAGCGACTTCTGGCTATTGCGGGACTGGGTGCCATATTGATTGATGGGGACGAAGACATCCGACATTTGCCAAACCTGCATCAAGAGGTCGGTGACCATAACGTGAAACTTCTTGCGGTACAAGTCCCCCAAGACGGCCGTGAGTACGATGCCGTCCGCCCCTCCGAGAGGGTGGTTGCACGCAAAAATAACTCTTTCGTTTGGGGACGGTAGACGCTCTTTGCCTACGAGTGTGACGGAGAGCTCCAAGGCCTCCAAAAGACGGTTGGACATATCCACGCCGTCCACGTAGTCCTGAAGCTGCATCAAGCGGTTCAGTTCGTCCTGTCGGACCAACTTCTCAAGGAGGTCGAGTACGACTCCGGGCACCCAACCCTTATATCTCTTGCGGACGAGTGCCCGCACATCAACCAGTTTATTATGCATCGCATTTTATCCTCAATGGGAGCTGTGCCGGAAATCGGCATCTGCTCCACGCTATCCTAAATGGGCGCTGTGCCGGAAATCGGCATCTGCTCCACTCTCTAAAGGTACCCATTTCTTGATGATGTCGTCGGCTTAATGGGGATGCATGAGCTCCTTGACTCGAAATTGGGGAGGTCATCTGCCCTTTTATGTGGCTTTACCGGACAGAATATAAAGACGAAGGGTGTAAGTCATCGAATTACGTGACTTACACCCTCGTTTGCGGTCTGG
>JASBZK010000014.1 GCA_029983505.1 Porphyromonas sp. | reverse complement strand
GGATTTGCTTTTCGTCCCCTATCAGTTCCCCTGCCAGGTCCGTGTCGGTGACGAGGTCGATCCCTACGACGGAGAGACCTCTGCGGGTAGTGAGTGCCTCTTTTGCAGAGACGGAGCGTCCGAAGAGACCCACCTTTTTGACGGAGCCTTCATTGCGCAAAAATTCCACGATTCCCGGGGTGTCGGGCATACCTTCCTTCATAAGGGAAAAGGGTGTCCCCTCCAGATCTGAGGAGGCCTGGAGGTAGTATCTGGAGTCCGTCCACAGGTAGGCACCTTTATGGGTCACTACGACCGTGCCTGCCGAGCCGTAGAAGCCGGAAATCCACTGACGGTGTTGCCAGACTTCGGGCGTGTATTCGCTCAGGTGTTGGTCGAAAGATGGTATGATAAATGCGTCCAAGCCTTCCCGGGACATTAGTTCGCGCAGAGCTTCTACGCGTTTTTGGATCTGTTCTTTCATTTGTTTATCGGTTGTTTTTAGGGTAATTGGTGTGAAGGTCTCAGAAGGTCATTCACGGTCTTTACGGGGTTAAAGGTATCTGCGGGGACTTCGACGAAAGCGGTGTTCCAGTTGCTCATGGCGCCATTCCAGAGCCCCGGGAGCTCGAGGGCGCGAAGGTCTTTGCCGTCCTTACTCTTGGAGGAAATAAACCCGGTCTCTTCGTTTACGAAACGCGGTAGGTCAAACTTCTGTCCCCTGTAGTCTTTGGTGCAAACCACCAGATCCACGGGATTGAAGTAGGAGCTCTTTTCAAAAGCCGCCTTATCGTGTTCGTTGCTGAGGTCGATTTGTGTACTCTCGAGGATTTGGAGGCTCGAGATGCCGTTTTTGTCCTGGATGATGTACGGTCCTCCGCCGGGTTCGCCCTCGTTGCGCACCATACCGCAGACCCGTATCGGGCGGTTCAGAATCTGTCTGAGGTTCTTGGCGATGCTGTTGCGCGACTCCTCAAGCTTCAGTTCCTCTATCTCGTCGACACCGGAGGTCCGGTGGTCAATGTCCGGGACGTCGCCCCGCACGGAGAAGCGCGTGAGCAGGAACCTTCGGATCTCTTCGATCAGGGCTGCGCTCGGCGTTCCTGTCTCAGTGAGCTGAGACATATAGTGGTAGACTTTGTCTCTCAGCTGTACGAGGTAGCCGGCGAGTACCTTCTTATAGATGATGGTGTCGCTCTTCAGGAAGTCGGGGACTACGTTATCGATGTTTTTGATGAAAATGGTATCGGCATCGACTTCGTTGAGGTTCTCGATGAGTGCGCCATGCCCTCCGGGGCGGAAAAGCAGGGAACCGTCGGGGTTTCTGAAAGGCGTATTGTCGGGGTTGGTGGCTATGGTGTCCGTACTCGGCTTCTGGATCGAATAGGAGACATCGAAGGAGGCGCTGTAGCGGTCTTCGAGGAGCTCCTTCCGTTTCTGAAACAGGGTCTCAAAGGGCTTGATGTGCTCGGGAGAGAGCGTGAAGTGGAGGTGGACTTTGCCATTGGCGCCGCGCGCATACAGGGCGCCTTCCGCCAGATGCTCCTCAAGCGCGGTGCGCGGAGGATTGGGCGTATCTTTGTGAAAGAGGATCAGGGCTTTGGGTAAGTGTCCGTAGTTCAAGCCCGTCTCTTCCAAAAGATACTTTACGACAGTTCGACCCTCGCCTTTGTCCAATAGTTTGGAGACCGTCTTCCCGCCTTCGCCGAGCATCGTTGCTCTATTGAGTGCGTCGAAAAAAGCAAAGTCGGTGATGCGCTCCAGCACCTCATCGGTACTCTTGGAGGGGGCTTCGCCTCCGAGGTACTTATAGAGGTCTTTGAACATCCGGGACGCAGCTCCACTTGCGGGAACGAATTTGAGCGCTTTCTTGCGCGGATTGGCAAGCTCCCTGTCCCAAGCCTCGAGTGCGGCGATTTTGGACTTTTCGTCAAGCGCCGTAATGCCGGCTTCAAGGTCTGCCGCCTTCAGTATGGTCAGGAAGGGAAATCCTTTCCGAAACTTTTCCAGCTGGGCCTCTACCGCTTTGGGAGAAATGCCCTTTTCTTCCATCTGCCTGAGGTCCTCATCGGACCACTCTGTTGCTTCCATTGCTTTGCTTTTTTGGGAAGGTATTCGTCTTCAAGTGTACGGGGTTAAGCGCCGGGATGCGGTGCCGCTCTTAGTCGCCTTTTACTCTGCTGCCACGACTTCGACCTCTACGAGGCCGCCTTTGGGCAGAGCCGTGATGGAGAAGGCAGAGCGGGCAGGGTAGGGGGCTTTGAAGTACTTGGCATAGACTTCGTTCACCTTCGCGAAATCGGCGATGTCCGTGAGAAAAACCGTAGCTTTTACGACATTGTCATACGTCATACCGGCTTCTGCGAGTATGGCGCCGACGTTTTTGAGACACTGCTCGGCTTGCTCCACGACGTCGTTGGAGACGAATTCGCCGGTCTCCGGTACGATTGGCAGCTGACCGGATATGTAGAGGAAACCGTTGGCTTTGACAGCTTGAGAGTAAGGTCCTACGGCTTTGGGAGCTGATGCGGTGGAGATGATTTCTTTTTCCATGGAGGTCTGAAATTTATGGTATTGTATGATTGATGTTTCTCGGGTAAATATACCGATATTTTTCGGTACGTGCGAGGAATTCTTTTTGGTCTGTGCGGAATGTTTTTTTGGTTAGACCGAGAAGAATTTTTTGGTACGTACCGGGGCGGGACTTACGCGTCAACTCTTTTGCGTACTGCCTCGTAGATGATGATGCCGGCGGCCACGGATACGTTCAGCGAGCCGATGGAGCCGAAGAGCGGGATACGGACGAGCTCATCGCAGTGGCGCAGGGTGTAGGGCGAAAGCCCTTTTTCCTCAGATCCCATAATGATGGCGATGGAACCGGAGTAATCGGCTTCGCTGATGGTCTTGTCCGCCTTTTCCGTGGCACCGAAGAGTCTGACGCCCGAATCGTGGAGGTAGTTGACGGCCTCCTCGACATTCTTTGCCCTGCAGACCGGTATGCGGGCGAGCGCCCCTGCACTGGTCTTAAGCGCATCGGAGGAGACGGATACGGAGTTTTGCTCAAAGATGACGACTGCGTGAGCACCCGCGCATTCGCACGTACGGGCTATCGCGCCGAAGTTGCGGACGTCGGTGATGCCGTCCAGTAGGACGAGGAACGGATCCTCGCCCCTTTCGTAAATCGTCGGGACAAAGTCCTCGAGCCTGTGGTAGGCGGTGACGGCTTTGACACCGATGACGCCTTGGTGATTTTTCCTCGTGAGTCGGTTCAATTTCTCCACGGGCACCCTCCTGATGGGAATTTTGTGTGCCCCGAGGGCGCTAAGCAGATCCGCCATCAGAGCGCTGTTGCTTTCCCTCTTGACGTAGATGTGATCCAACTCACCTCCGGACTCGAGCACTTCCCTGACGGCACGAATGCCGAAAACCATTTCGTTGTCTTTCATATTCTGTGTCTGTGTGCTTACTTCTTCTTCCCGTTTTCCAAAAGCAGACGGGCATTTTCGAGGGCTGCTTCCGTCAGTTTGGTTCCCGAGAGCATAGACGCGATCTGTACGGCACGCTCTTCCGGGTCATCCAGGACTTTTATCCCGGTCTTAAAGCCCCCGTTCGTTTCCTCTTTGTACACCAAAAGCTGTCTGTCGGCAAGCGACGCGATCTGTGGCAGGTGTGTGATGGTCAAGACTTGCAGATTCCGGCTCAGCTCCTGCATCACCCGCCCTACTTTTTCGGCCGCTTCGCCACTGACGCCGGTGTCTATTTCGTCGAATATGACGGTCGGTAGGATGGTTTTTTTTGCCAAAATGGTCTTGAGCGCAAGCATAAAGCGGGAGATTTCGCCCCCCGAAGCCACATCCCGTATGGGCTCCAAGTGAGAAGCCTTATTGGTCGCGAAAAGGAACCGGACTTCATCCCCTCCCGTCGGCGTCAACGCTTTGGAAGGTACGACCTCCGCTTTGAATGTGGCACCTGCGATCCCAAGCTCTTTCATCAGTACGTGTAGCGGAGCATCCATCTCTCCGGCTGCAGTCTGCCGCCTTTCCCTCAGCCGCTCTGCCAGAATTTCGGCACCCGAAAGCGCCTCTTGCAGTTTGTCCCGGAGCGCACGAAGGCGGTCTTCGGTGAAGTCGAGCCGATTGAGCCGTTCCCGATAGTCGTCCCTTATGCGGATTAAGTCATCCATATTGGAGGCCTTGTGCTTGAAAAGGAGGGACTGAATTTCGTCCGCACGTGCTTCGAGCGCCTCCTTTTCTTCCGGGTCGAGTTCGATGTCTTCCCTCAATGTCTCTGCTTCCGCAGTGAGATCCTGAAGTTCAAGCTTGAGGGACTCCAGGCGCTCCGCGATCTCGTCGGTGGCGGTGTGGGCACCTGTCACGCGCGAGAGCCGGCGCAGGGACTGCGCTATCCGGTCTGTCACTCCGTCTTCGCTTCCCAGATCTGACACGGAGGTCAGCGCCTCAATGATCTCGGAGGCATGACGTGCCGCAGAGAGCTTCTCCGAGACCTCCTCAAGCTCGCCCGGTTTGAGCTTGGCCTCTTCAAATTGCCGCACCTGAAACCGGATAAATTCTTCCTCCTTCCTCTGCTTCTCGATCTCCTCCTCCTCTTCCTTGAGCGCTCTTCGAGCCCGGACAAAAGCTTCGTACGCCTCCCGGTATTCTCCCAGTAGGGCTTCGTTCCCCGCCAGAATGTCTAAGACGCTGAGCTGATACCCGGTGTCCCCGATCAGCATATTATGGTGCTGGGAGTGGATGTCGACGAGACGCTCACCGATTTGTCGGAGAAGCACGGCAGAGACCGGGGTGTCGTTGACGAAGGCGCGACTCCCGCGCTGGGTCAGCTCCCTGCGTAGGATGCAGAGGGGACTGTAGTCCAGGTCGTTTTCTTCAAAAAGACCCTTCAGACCTTCGATTCCGGACAGGTCAAACTCCGCCTCTATCACGGACTTTTTTGCCCCTTCCTTTATGGACTTGGACTCGGCCCGTGCCCCAAGGATGAGACCGATTGCCCCGATGAGGATGGACTTGCCCGCCCCGGTCTCCCCGGTGATCGCGGTGAAGCCCTCCCGAAGGTCGATGTCCAAGTGATCGATGAGAATATAGTCTTTGATGAAAAGGTGCGTGATCATATCTTGGTGTGGACTATGGTCGTGAGGAAAGGGCGGGAAAGAGGGAGCGTATGGATTCTTTTGCCTCGGTGGCGGTCTCTTTCCCCGCCAAGTCCGACAAAGCGGATACGTCCGTCGCCTTGGTGTCCCGGAGCAGCTGCATCAATCCCGGGACCTGGTGCGTCTCCAGCAGTTTGACCCACTCGCGAAGGACGAAGAGCAGGGTCTCTTCGCTGCCTTTGGTGCGTAGCTTGCTGTCCAGAATCTCGAGGTGAAAAAGCAGCCACAGTTCTCTGAACGTGCTGCCCCACTCGGTCTCCAATTCCTGCGGAAGCCTATTCAGGTAAAGGGCCGTGCCGGTCGCAGGCTCCCCGCTACGTGCGAGCGGCGGCGTGGTGTATGCCCTTTCGTTAGCCTTGATTGCCCTAAGGTAAGCGTCGCCTCCGTTTAGGTCAAAAGAGTCGTAGTACATCAGTAGCGCAAGTGTGGCGAAGTAGTGCACACGGAGGAGCAGCGGTTCGGTCGGGAGCTCACCCCGGCCTGCGGGAGGCGCGGTGAGCAGTGTCGGATCCAGCGGGATGCCTTCCTCCAATGCCGAAAAAATAATCGTCTCGTCCTCGGAGTCGTATTCGGGTCGGTAGGCCAGAAACCGTATGCCGGTGAGAAAAAGACCGTCCGGTGTCGTCTCCGGCGAAAAGTCGACCTGCACCAATACGTTCATAGGTCTTTTGGGAACCAAGTCTACGCCCTCCGGTCTACCGTAATCCTGCAGAGTGTAGAGGATGCGTTCCCTCAGTCCGTCCGTCCTCGCCGCATCTTGGCGGGAAAGGTTCTCGAAGCGAACCTCCACCTCGGGGCGCATCAGCACCTGCGCCTCACTCACTCTGCAAGCGAAGAGAGCCGTGACGAAGAGGGCAAAAACGGCTCTCCCGATGTGCCGCAAATGACTCACCAAATCCTCCGGGCTTAGTTACTTCTTGAGCCAGGAAATGACCCAGTCCAAAATCTTCCCCGCCACGTCCGGCTTCGAGAGCAGCGGCAGCTCCATAACCTTTTCGTCGTCCACGAGGCGTACTTTATTGGTCTCGAACCCAAACCCCGTATGCTCGTCTTCGAGACTATTCACGACAAGGAGGTCGAAGTGTTTGCTGTCCTGCTTACGGCGTGCCTCTGCTTCATCAAAGCGGCTCTCCAGTCCGAATCCGATATGCAACTGGTGCATCGGATCCTTGCTCTCGCCCATAATCGCAGCCACGTCGGGATTTTTTACGAGCGAGAGCTTGAGGTCATCGAGTTTCTCTCTCTTTATCTTGTCACCAGCACGCTCGGAGGGGCGGAAGTCGGCCACGGCGGCACAGAAGACGGCTACGTCATACTTGCCCTCATATCTCCGGCACGCCTCCAGCATATCTCTGGCGGAGATGACTTTCTCGATCTCGATGCCGGCACCTGTCGGATAAGAGGCCACGGGACCCGAGATGAAGCGCACGGATGCACCTCTGAGGGCGGCTTCTTCGGCGATGGCTTTGCCCATCTTCCCTGTCGAGTAGTTCCCGATGAAGCGCACGGGATCTATTTCTTCGTAGGTGGGGCCGGACGTGATGAGGATACGGGTTCCTTCGAGGTCTTTTGCCGACTTGAAGCTGTCTTCGCAAGCTTTGAAAATGGTTTCCGGCTCAGCCATACGGCCTTTCCCCACCAAGTGACTTGCCAATTCTCCCTCCTCTGCTTCGATAATTTTTACGCCCCACTCTTCGAGCAGTTCGATGTTGCGGCGGGTAGAGGGGTGGCGGTACATATCCAGGTCCATCGCAGGAGCGACGAGCACGGGACACTTCGCCGACAGGTACGCCGTGACAAGGAGGTTGTCAGCCACGCCGCTCGTCATCTTCCCGAGTGTCGATGCGGTCAAGGGGGCGATGACCATCAGATCTGCCCACCGACCCATTTCCACGTGACTGTGCCAGTCCCCGCTGTCCCGGTCGTAAAAATCGCACTCCACGGGGTGGTTGCTGAGTGTGGAGAGGGTGAGGGGTGTGATGAAAGCCTTGGCATTGGGGGTCATAATGACCCGCACGTCTGCACCTGCTTTGACCAAAAGTCGGATGAGAGACGCACTCTTGTAGGCGGCTATGCCGCCGGTGACGCCGAGGACGATGTTTTTTCCGGAAAGAGTTCCCATAAGTTTATTTAGTATAGCCGTGAACCGTCTTTTTTCTGGTACAGGCCAAAAGTTTTTCAAGATACAGACCCCCGTACATTTTTCTCACAGACCGATTTTCCCTCGAGATACAGACCGAAAAATTGTACCGTAGGGAAGCCCCGGACGCCTGTAAGTCAGAGGGCGCTGTCGACCCGGACTTTGATTTGCTGGAGGACGTGCTTGGTATCAAGAGGGAAGTCGTTGTCCATAATCCAATTGTAGTACGCCGGCTCCTGCTTCAGCACCGACTCGACCAATTTGCCGCTGTGCTTACCGAAAGCAAAAATCTCCTTGCCCTTGGAGTTGTATCCGATGCGTCCTGCAAGGTCGGCAGTCCGGACGTAGTGCGAAAATTCGTCCAACCCTGCGACATCGGAGGGGAGGTCGTCGTACATCTCCAGTTGTCCTTTGAGCACCTCAAACGTGGCGCGTGTATCCGCTTCGGCCGTGTGCGCGTTTTCGAGGTCTTTGCCACAATAAAACTCGTAGGCTTTGGAGAGCGTCCGCGTCTCTTTTTTGTGGAAAATGACCTGTACGTCGATCACCTTGCGGCTGTGAAAATCCACCGGTACGGATTCCCTCAGGAAATGCTCTGCCAGCATCGGGATATCGAACCTCAGACAGTTGTAGCCGCCCAGGTCTGCCCCTTCCATAAATCCGGCCACCTTGCCGGCGATGTCCCGAAAGGCGGGTGCGTCCTTGACGTCCGCGTCGTAAATGCCGTGCACTTTGGACGCCTCCTCCGGTATCGGCATCTCGGGGTTCACCAGATAGTGCAGGGTCGACTCCCCGCCGTCCGGATCGATGCGGAGCAGCGAGATCTCGACGATGCGGTCTTTTGCCTGATTGACGCCCGTCGTTTCGAGGTCGAAGAAGACGATGGGTCGCGTAAGTTTGAGCTCTGACATAGGTCTGTGTGCTGTTTTTCGTCCGTTACCTATTGCCGTAAAGTACAGGCATGATGGTGGCCGTGATTTCCTCCTCTTCCGCGTGATCCATAGGCGAGATCACGATGGCGCGTGAAGCGTCGCCGATCTTGACGACCACACTCTCGCTCTTGAAGTTGTTCAGCACATCCTTGAGGAGGTTGGGGTCGAAATTCATACTTACGGCTTCGCTCGAAGAAAAAGAGACCGGGATGTGTTCTTCGGCGCTGGACGAGTATTCGAGCAGTCGGGAGCGGATCACGAGCTCTTTCTCGGTAATGTCGAGAGAAACCATCGGGAGCGTCTGATCCGCGAAGATGGATACACGTTTGAGTGCCGAGAGGAGGGTGGCACGGTCTGCCACGAGTTCTTTGTCGTTGTTTTTCGGGATGACGCTTTCGTAATTCGGGTACCGCATCCCCAGTACACGGCACTGCAGAAGCAGCCCGTCGCATGTGAAGGAGACAAAATTATCCGACACATTGGCGAGGAGGGGCTGATTTTCCCTCTTGTCCAAGAGGGTCATTAGGAGCTTGGCAGATTTTTTGGGAAGAGTAAAAGTGTCTTTCGTCTTCGGCGCAGAGCCGGATTCGGACGCTTCCTCCTGCAGCTCGTGGGAGAGACCGAAGTTGCGGTACAGACCGAGGTAGAATCCGTTTGTCCCCACAAAGGCAATGAACTCCGGGCGGGCATCCACGTGTACCCCGCTCATTACGCTGCCGTCCTCCGTCTGGGTCGTGTACAGGGTGTGGGACAGACCGCTGAAGAGGTCTTCCACCTTCATATCCAGCGAGTACTTATTCTCTCCGAGGGGCGTCGCTTCCGGGAAATTTTCGGCTTTTGAGACGGGGATCTGGAAGTTCCCGTTGGCGTAGGTGACCTGAAGGAGGTACTCCTCGGCGTTGAAGTCAAGCGTGATATTTTGGCTCGAAAGCTCACTGATCGGCGTGAGAATCTGCGCAGGAGCCACCGTGAAAGCCGCTGTCTCCCCGTCGCTGACGCTGACGAGGTCCATGGTCTGGTGCAGCCTGGTCTCAAGGTCTGTCGATGTGACGCTCAGTTTTCCGTCCGAGACTTCCAAAAGAACCGTCGAAGCACTCAGCTGATTGCCTTTGATGTTGGAAGCGGCCAAGCGGCTCGCGTTTTGGAGCAAGTCGTGCAGTTCGTTGCTGGCAAGTGTAATCTTCATGGCGAAGTATCTTTATATTTGGGGTCGTTATTTTGTCTTTTGGTGCATAGAGTGTGCACCGCACACTCTTCGGTAAAATTACCAAGAAAAGGGGAAAGAAAAGATTTGTACCCCACTTTTCGGAGCAATTTCGGTCGCACCGGGGCGATCGTACGGTACAGACCAAGACGATCATCCGGTACAGACCGAGGCTCCGCTCTATGTCCGTATGACAAAAACACCCCGGTCTGTACGAAAAATTCCCTCATCTCCGCTTGGCAAAATCAAAGCGTACACACCTTTCTGCAAAAGACTTTAGATAATTATTGGTAACTTTGCAGAAAGAGATATGATTAAGACATTTATTTCCATCACCCATAATAACTATACTGACAAAGAGATGACTATCGACAAAATCGGAACAAATGCAGGCGCCGTCTGGCGCATCTTGGACGCAAGCGAAACGCCGCTTACCGTCAAGGAAATCAAAAAAGGAACCAAGATCTCTACCCTTAACGACGTCTATCTGGCTATCGGCTGGCTCGCAAAAGAGGGCAAACTCGTTTTTGGAGACGAGGGTAAGGACTTTACCGTAACCCTCCGCAAATAAGGAGGCGTGTCGAAAGTCCGAGCTGTTGCGCCCGTTTCGGCATTCAGGCTTGGGCAAGAGTACCTTAGTACACTCCCGTCGCCCTCAGCCTTAGCGCCTTGCATTTCGAACTTTATACACACCTCCGAGAGGTTGTGTCCCGTGTCTTTCTCCGAAAAACACTTTTGACACTCCCGCACCTTCTTACCGTTCTTTTTTTTCGTACCTAAATACTCATCCCCTTGGAAACATCTGTCTCCAAGGGGATGAGTATTTAGGGAGAGATGGTGAGTTTACTTCACTCTCTTGTAGCCGTATACGGCGAGGTCGCCGAGCTCTTCTTCGATGCGGAGGAGCTGGTTGTACTTGGCCATACGGTCGGAGCGGCTGAGGGAGCCGGTCTTGATCTGACCGGAGTTCGTGGCTACGGCGATGTCGGCGATGGTGGCATCTTCCGTTTCACCGGAGCGGTGGCTCGTTACGGAGGTGTAGCCGTGGCGGTGTGCCATATCGATGGCGTCGAGGGTCTCGGTGAGGGAGCCGATCTGGTTTACCTTGATGAGGATCGAGTTACCGCAGCCTTCTGCGATACCCTTGCGGAGGAAGTCGACGTTGGTCACGAAGAGGTCGTCACCGACGAGTTGGCAACGGGAGCCGAGTGCTTCGGTCAGTTTCCTCCAGCCTGCCCAGTCGTTTTCTGCCATACCGTCTTCGATGGAGTCGATGGGGAACTTGTCTACGAGACCCTTGAGGTACTCAATCTGTTCGTCTGCGGAGCGCTTTGCACCCTTGGAGCCTTCGAAGATGGTGTAGTCGTATACCCCGTCCTTGTAAAACTCTGAGGACGCGCAGTCGAGACCGATGCGGACGTCGTCGCCGGGCTTGTAGCCTGCGGCTTCGATAGCCTTGACGATGCTGTTAAGTGCGTCTTCGGTACCGTCGAGGTTGGGCGCAAAACCACCTTCGTCACCGACAGCGGTGGAGAGACCGCGGTCTTTGAGTACTTTCTTGAGGGCGTGGAAGACTTCTGCCCCCATACGGAGACCTTCACGGAAAGAGGGTGCACCTACGGGGCGGATCATAAATTCCTGGAAAGCGATGGGCGCGTCGCTGTGCGAACCGCCGTTGATGATGTTCATCATCGGGACGGGAAGCACGTAGGTGTTGGTGCCGCCGATGTAACGGTACAGGGGCAGTCCGAGCTCGTCGGCAGCCGCTTTTGCGACAGCGAGAGAGACGCCGAGGATGGCATTGGCGCCGAGGTTGCTTTTGGTCTTGGTGCCGTCGAGTTCGATCATCGTTTTGTCGATGAGGCGTTGGTTGGACGCATCCATCCCAAGGAGCTTGGGCGCAATCACTTCGTTGACGTTCTTGACGGCTTGGAGTACGCCTTTGCCACCGTAACGGTTTTTGTCGCCGTCGCGAAGTTCGAGCGCTTCGTGTTCGCCCGTGGAAGCGCCGCTGGGGACAGCTGCACGACCGAAGGCACCGGATTCGAGGAGAACTTCTACTTCTACCGTAGGATTACCGCGAGAATCAAGAATCTCACGTGCGTGAATATCTGCAATTAGCATATGTAATGGGATGTGAATATGTATTTTGTGAAAAAATAAGGTCATCGGCTTTGGGGGCGTGAATGACCTACGCCCCGCTACTTACAAAGGTACCAAATAATCCCCTACCTGAGCAGAAACAGACGGACGAATTTGGCGCCGATGAGTACAAAGTCCGGTACGGTACGGGAAGTTTGCTTAGGTCTGTACCAAAGTTCCTTCCCGGTCTGTATCTCGAAAAGCTCTCGGTACGTACCCCCGAGTGGACGCGGGTGGGGACTCCGGGAGTGGCGGGTATTTACGCAAAATTTTTTCTTACAGTCTGTGCTGAAAATAAGGGCGTTATTTCAAATAATATCACTACATTTGCCGAGGCTAAGACCGATCCCTTAACCTCGCCTGAATGCGCTTGGATATGCATCGGTTTTTAAGCGAACTCATTAACGATTATTTTCAACCATTTGGTCTTAAGAGAGATCGGGCACTCCCTACAGACAGAACATATACAATAACCATAGCCTACTACTCTTTTAAAAAAATTATGGGCGAAAACCATACCTCTAAGGCAATTGACCGTGTTGTCATCCGATTTGCCGGAGACTCCGGAGACGGGATGCAGTTGACCGGATCTCTTTTTTCCCAAGTGTCTGCCATCCTCGGCAATGAGATATCCACGTTTCCGGACTATCCCGCGGAAGTGCGCGCACCCAGAGGCAGTCTCGGAGGCGTGTCGGGATTCCAGGTTCAAATCGGTACCGAACACGTCCGTACGCCAGGTGATTTGGCCGACGTACTCGTGGCCATGAACCCCGCCGCACTCAAAGTGAGCAAGCCGGCGATCAAAGAGAATGCCATTATCATCATCGACGACGACTCTTTTACGGAAAAAGACCTCGCGAAAGGGATGTTCACTACGGATAATCCGTTTTTGGAACTCGGTCTCGAACACGTGGAAGTGGTGCCTGTGCCGCTGACCACGATGGTCAAAGACAGCCTCAAAGACTCGGGGCTGGACGTGAAGGAGATGGATCGGAGCAAGAATATGTTTGCACTCGGTCTCATCCTCTGGCTCTTCGAGAAAGACATCACGCCCGCTGAGGAGCAGATCACCAAGAAGTTCGGAAAGAAGGAGCAGATCCTTCGCGCGAACCTCAAAGTCCTCACCGACGGGTACAATTACGGTCATAACACCCACCTCCAGGTGACGACCTACCGCATTGACGGGCAGGAGCAGATCGACGGACGCTACGCAGAGATTAACGGCAATAAAGCCACAAGCCTCGGTCTCGTGGCAGCTGCCGAAGCAGCCGGACTTGAGCTCTATCTCGGAAGCTATCCCATCACGCCCGCGACCGACATCCTTCACGAACTCTCCAAGATGAAAGCTTACGGCGTCAAAACCGTCCAGGCCGAAGACGAAATAGCGGGGATATGCAGCGCCATCGGCGCCTCCTTTGCGGGTGACCTCGCCGTGACGTCCACTTCCGGCCCCGGTCTTGCGCTCAAGAGCGAAGGCATCGGCCTTGCGGTGATGACCGAGCTTCCGCTGGTCGTAATCGACGTGATGCGCTCGGGTCCCTCCACCGGTATGCCCACCAAAGCCGAGCAGTCGGACCTCTTCCAGGCTCTTTACGGACGCAACGGGGAGTCCCCCATCGTCGTAATGGCGGCACTTACGCCTACGGACTGCTTCGACGCCGCCTACCAAGCCGCCAAGATCGCTTTGGAGCACATGACGCCCGTAATCCTCCTTACAGATGCCTACATCGCCAACGGGGCTTCCGTCTGGAGGATACCCGATCTCTCCACTTACCCGCCCATCCGTCCGCGCTACGTCGCCGAATACTACAGGGACACCGAGAAGAAGTGGTCTCCTTACTTCCGAGACCCAAAGACCTTGGTGCGTTACTGGGCTACGCCGGGTACGCCGGGCTATATGCACCGTCTGGGAGGCCTTGAGAAAGACGGCGACACGGGTGCAATCTCCACCAACCCCGTGGTACACGACAGGATGGTACACCTCCGAGACCAAAAAATCAAGAATGTAGTGAACGACATCCCCGACTTGACGGTCGAAGGAAACGCCGACTCCGAGACCCTTCTCGTAGGCTGGGGCAGTACCTACGGACACAATCAGTCCGCACTGTACGAGCTCAAGAAACAGGATCAGAAGATCGCTTTGGCTCAGTTCAAATACATTAATCCCCTGCCCAAAAACACAGCCGAAGTCCTAAAGAAATACAAGAAGATCATTGTCGTGGAGCAAAACCTCGGTATGTTTGCCGATTATCTCACCGCCAAGGTCCCGGGCATCACGACCTACAGGATCAATAAGATCGAAGGTCAGCCCTTCAAAGTCTCCCGCATCGTAAAAGATGTAATGGACATCATCAATAACCTCTGACGCTATCACGGACGACTCAAAAAAGATAGGAAGACATTATGAAACTTCACAATCAATACACAAAAGCAGAAGGTCCCGCGGTAGCGGAAGACAGAGAGTTTGCCGCCAAAGATTTCTCCAACGGTTCTCCCGTCAAGTGGTGTCCGGGCTGCGGAGACTATGCAGTCCTCTCCAGCCTCCAAAAAGCGATGGCCGAAATCGGAGTGGCGCCCGAGGACGTCGCCGTCATCTCCGGTATCGGGTGCTCCTCCCGCCTCCCGTACTATATGAATACCTATGGTATGCACACGATCCACGGACGTGCGGCAGCCATTGCCACGGGCGTAAAAGTGGCCAACCCCAATCTCTCCGTCTGGATAATGAGTGGTGACGGTGACTCGCTTGCTATCGGAGGGAACCACTTCATTCATCTCATCCGTAGGAACGTGGATCTCAATCTCGTCCTTTTCAATAACCGCATCTACGGTCTCACAAAGGGACAGTATTCGCCGACGAGTCCCAGGGGCTTTAAGTCCAAAAGTTCGCCTTTCGGTACGGTGGAGGATCCCTTTATCCCGGGCGAACTCGTCTTCGGTGCACGGGGGACTTTCTTTGCGCGCAGTCTCGAAGTCGAGATGGAGCTGCTCAAAGAGTGTATGGTAGCAGGTCACAATCACCGAGGGACTTCCGTCATTGAAGCGATGACGAACTGTGTTATTTTCAATAACGGCATCCACAAAGTCTACTCCGACCGCGAGGTCCGCGCCGACAAAACCATCATCCTCCGACATGGCGAAAAGATGGTCTACGGCAAAGACAAAAATAAGGGGCTCGTCCTCGACGGACTGACCCTGAAGAGCGTTACGATCGGGGAAGACGGCTACACGCTGGACGACGTACTCGTCCACGACGCCCATACCCCGTCTCCCGTCCTCCACTCTATGCTCGCGATGATGCACGAGACAGGCGGCGATCTCCCGCTCGCGATGGGCGTCATCCGCGATGTGGAGGGTCCGGCTTACGACTTGGAGGTCGCAAGACAGATGGAAGCCGAAGTGGCGAAACTGCCCGAAGGGCATTCTTTCCAAAACTACCTGGGCGGTCTTGCCGGCTGGGATGTGAAAGGAAAGACCCGCAGCTAAGGACCAAGACCCGCTTAAGTAGAAAGAGGCTGTGTATAAAGGTCGAAATGCAAGGCGCTGAGGCTGAGGACGACGGGAGTGTACTAAGGTACTCTTGGCCGTGTCCCGAATGCCGAAACGGGCGCAGCAGTTCGGACTTTATGCACACCTTCTTCGTTCTTAGAGGCGGGACAATCCTGGTACGTGCCGCGGAGATTTTCTCGGTCTGTATCTTTTCCTTCTGAGATACGGGTCGCGGAGATCTTCTCGGTACGTACCATTTTTTTGTCAGTATAGACCTTTGAACGGGGGACTCCGGATGCGAAAGACTCTACCAAACGCCTTTTGAAACTTTCTTACTTAAGCCCTGACCTCGATCGTTGCTCTTGACACAGGAATGTGCCCCGGAGAGAAACAAGAGCCACAAAGAACCGCCTCTTTCCAAAAAGGGGTATATTTGCAGAATAAGAGCCGCAAGGGGGTGCGCTCGAAAGTGTTTTGCTTCGCAAAACACCGGGGACACGCCCTCTGACGCGGATGGCTATTTCGACAACGACACAACATATCAAAATATAGATTTATTCAAACACACTACAAGACAGCTCATGGCAAAGATTGAACACTACAACTTCAGCGGAAAGAGAGTCTTCGTGCGTGTCGACTTTAATGTCCCGCTTGACGAAAACTTTCACATCACTGATGACACCCGTATGCGCGCCGCCCTCCCGACGCTCAAAAAAATCATCGCAGACGGCGGTCGCCTCATCATCGGCTCCCACCTCGGACGCCCGAAGAAAGTGGACCCCAAGTTTTCGCTCAAACATATCCTCGCCCACCTCGAAGAGCTGCTCGGCACCAAGGTTAAGTTTGCCGAAGACTGCGCCTCTGCCGAAGCACTCGAGATGAGCAAGAACCTCAAAGACGGCGAAGTCCTGCTCCTCGAAAATCTCCGCTTTTATGCCGAAGAAGAAGGCAAACCGAGACTCTCCGACGACGCTACGGACGAAGAAAAAGCAGCAGCCAAGAAGGAAGTCAAGGCGTCACAGAAGGACTTTACCAAAAAACTCGCCGCTCTCGCCGACGTCTATGTCAATGACGCCTTCGGCACCGCACACCGTGCGCATGCCTCCACGGCGCTTATCGCCGACTATTTCGACGGTGACCACAAGATGTTTGGCTACCTGATGGACAAGGAAGTCTCTGCGGTCAAGAAAGTGATGCAAAACGTAGAGCACCCCTTCACGGCCATTATGGGAGGCTCCAAGGTATCCACCAAGATCGAAATCATCCGCAACCTCCTCACCAAGGTCGACAACCTCATCCTCACGGGAGGTATGACCTATACCTTTATGAAAGCCAATGGCGGCAAGATCGGCAATTCCATCGTGGAAGACGATAAGCTCGACCTGGCTCTTGACCTCCAGAAAGAGGCAAAAGGAAAGGGCGTGAACCTGCTCTTGGGCACGGACTCCGTGATCGCCGACAAGTTCGATAACGAAGCTCAGAAGAAAATCGCACACAGCGACGCGATTCCCGACGGATGGTTGGGGATGGATATCGGCACCGAGACACGGGAGATTTTCCGCAAAGCCATCCTCGAGTCCAAGACGATCCTCTGGAACGGTCCTGCGGGCGTCTTCGAGTTCGACAACTTCGGTGAAGGCACCAAGGCGATTGCGGAAGCGGTGGCCGAAGCGACCAAGAACGGCGCCTATTCGCTCGTCGGCGGCGGTGACTCCGTGGCTGCGGTCAATAAGTACGGCTACGCCGATAAGGTAAGCTATGTCTCCACCGGCGGCGGCGCGCTCCTCGAAGCCATCGAAGGTAAAGAACTGCCCGGCATCGCTGCCATCGAGAAGTAAATACGAGAGACCAACGAGGTACAGGCCGGGACAATTGTCCGGGCCTGTACCGGAAAGGAAAGAGACCCGTACCGAGAAGATTCTCTCGGTACGGGTCTCGTTTTTCTCCCTTCTGAGTGAGGCGTATGTCGGGGTCCGGGTCAGATGCGGTCGAGTACGATACGGACGAGGTCTTCGATGGTGCCTTTGTAGTTCGTATTCATCTCTTCGCTCTTTCTGCCCGCGATGATGGTGCAGACCGTGAGTACCTTGTGACCGAGGATGGCGCCGATGCCGGCGAGTGCGGAGGATTCCATCTCGAAGTTCGTGATCTTCTGCCCACGGTACTCGAAGACGCCAATCTTGGCATTCATTTCGGGGTCTGCCAACTTACCACGCAAGCGCCGTCCCTGAGGCGCGTAGAAGCCGTTGCAAGCGATGGTGGCACCTTTCACGATGTCCGTGCCGTCCGTGATTTTGCTCAAAAGGTCGTCCGGAGCCTTTACGACGTAGGGTTTGAGCCCGTAAATGTTCCACTTCAGCTGTTCGCGGAGCGCCTTCTCGAAGTCGTGATCCACCACTTCGTCCTCGTCGGCGTAGAAGTGGAGTACGCCGTCGAAGCCGATGGCATAGGACGCTGCCACATAGGAGCCGATGGGCGTGAAGTCCTGAAGCCCGCCACTGGTGCCGACGCGCACGATGGTGAGGCTCTTGAGGTCTTTTTTCGCGGTGCGGGTCTGGAAGTCGATATTGGCGAGGGCGTCGAGCTCATTGAGCACGATTTCGATATTGTCCCCACCTATGCCGTGGGAGAGGGCGGTGACGCGTTTGCCTTTGTAGGTGCCTGTGATGGTGTGAAACTCCCTGCTCGTGACGTCGACCTCACGGGTGTCGAAGTTGGCCGCTATCATATCCACGCGGGAGGGATCCCCGCAGATAATAAGTTTGTCGGCTATGTCCCCGGGCTTGAGGTGGAGGTGAAAGATGCTGCCGTCGTCGTTAATGATGAGTTCGGAAGGGGGTATGACGAAAGGATGATTTTCTTCGGGCATAATAGTTTTTATTTATTGGTATTGGAGGGATTGCCGGTTTCGCCTGCGATGGAATCGCGCATCGCAGTGTCGGCTTGAATGTTCTTGAACTTGTAGTAGTCCATGATTCCGAGATTGCCGTTTCGGAAAGCCTCTGCCATGGCAAGAGGGACTTCGGCTTCGGCTTCGATGACCTTGGCACGGGCTTGCTGGGCGAGGGCGCGCATCTCTTGCTCCTGTGCCACAGCCATGGCACGGCGCTCTTCGGCTTTGGCCTGTGCGATGTTTTTGTCCGCCTGAGCCTGGTCCATCTGGAGGACGGCACCGATATTCTTACCGATGTCGATGTCTGCGATATCGATGGAGAGGATCTCGAAAGCCGTACCGGCATCAAGGCCTTTCTTGAGGACGAGTTTGGAGATGGTATCGGGGTTTTCGAGGACGATGGTGTGGCGGTCCGAGGAGCCGATGCTGGTGACGATGCCTTCGCCGACACGTGCGAGGATGGTCTCTTCGCCTGCCCCGCCGACGAGCTGACGGATATTGGCGCGGACGGTGACACGGGCTTTGGCGATGAGCTGGATGCCGTCTTTGGCGACGGCGGTCACGGGCGGGGTGTCGATGACCTTGGGGTTGACGGACATCTGCACAGCGTCGAGGACGTCACGCCCTGCGAGGTCGATGGCAGCCGCCATGCCGAAAGGCAGGTCTATGTTTGCTTTATTGGCACTCACGAGTGCGTGCACCACTTGCGAGACGTGTCCCCCTGCGAGATAATGCGCTTCGAGCTCGTCGCGGGTGAGGGAGAGCCCGGCTTTGTGGGCTTCGACCATTGCTTTGGCGATGACGTCGGGCGGGACGTTGCGGATGCGCATCAGGAAGAGTTGCCACAGCGAGATATTCACGCCGGATGCAGTGGTGGACACCCAGAGCAAGATGGGAAAGTAGCGGAGAAAGATGATGAGGACAATGAGCGCGATGGCGGCAAACACGGTCCAGATCACCAGTGAGTTTTGGAATAGAAAAGGTTCCATAGGTTGAAGTATTTGATTTGAAATAAAGTTCGGTGTTTCATCGGAGGCGCGTCCCGGGGACAAACGAGATACAGACCAAAAAAGTCTCCCCGGTACGTATCCGGCTCCCGCGTGGGTCTGTACTAAAAGTTTGTCTCGGTACGGCCGAGATTTTTTCCTCCGTCGGTCTGCTCACATCCGGTCAGACGGCAGGGGAAGATTGGCCGCCTTTCGGCCCGTACATCAAGTCGTCCTTAATGACGCGCACAAAGACTTTGTTATTCTCAATCCGCGAGACATAGATGGGCGTCCCCTCCATAATAAACCCCTCCTCGCTCTCGACATAAAAGATCTCGCCCTCTATCTCGGCGTTGCCCCCGAGGGTGAGACGGCTTCGCGCGATGCCGCGATCGCCCCGATTGAGGGAGGGCGGCAGGACGTTGACTTTCTCCTCCACCTTTTCGCTAAGGGCAAACCCCTTGAGATCCCTTTTGCTCAAAAGCCAAAAGCCGAGTGCAAAGAGGACGGCCACGATGACGATAAAAATCATCCCGAGGGTGCCATAGCCTGAGAGAAAGAGGTAGCCGCTAATCCCGATCAGTCCGAGACCTCCGAGGATGCCGGGCAGTCCGAAGCCGGGGAGGAAAAAGATTTCACCCAGGATAAGCGCAGCGACGACGACAGCCGCCACGATGGTGAGGAGGATAAGTACAGTCAGGCTCATAGGCTTCTAAGGGTTTATTTTGTGTGGTATTATGTGGGGACTTTTTGGGTGTTCAATGGGTGCCGGCTTCGCTCTTGATGAGTTCGTTCAGTAGGGTGCGGAGCTCGGCTCTGCGCCCTTTCAATTCGTTTTCGAGCGCAAGTATCTCCGAGGAGACGGATTTTTTGGAGGCGCCGCCTTTCGCATACTCCCCTCTCAAGTCTCTGAGGCGTGCAGTCTCCGACAGCATACTGCTCTCAAGGGCGAGATAGCGGTCCAGGATGCTTGCCGAGGCGGGATTTTGGAGGTCTTTTTTGCCGTAAATGGTGCGGTCTTTGATCCGGACAAGGGGTTCCTTGACCGATTCGGGCTGAACCGCGCGTCCCTCAAACATCGGAGCGTCGGGCTTTGCCTCATAGGCTCTGAAAAGGAAATAAGCCGAGAGCGAGTCTTTGGAGGCAGGAAGGGCGCCGGCTTCGCCCTTGGTGTATTTGACAAGTGTGGCACTGCCCTCCGGACTGTCCCTATCCGTAACGAAGGCGCCCGTTTCGGTCGCTTCGTCGTAGATGTAGGCATAGTCGTCGGCGTGAGAATTGACCGGTATGGGCAACTGCTGCGGCACAAGGAGCGTATGCGTCTCCGCATCGTAGCGGCTCACGAAGATGTCCCGCCCGCCGAGTGTCTCGGGCCCCGAGTAGGAGAAGTAAAGGGTTTCGCCGTCGGAGAGGAGGAAGGGGTATGAAAACTTGCCCAAGGAATCGAGCCCGAGCACCGTCACCTCTTCCACATTCGCCTCATCCCACGACCAATCTCCCAATCGGTACACGAGACCGAACGTCTCGCCTCCGCCCGCTTTGGGGATCACCTGCCAACGGACTTTGCCATCCGCAGGAGCAAAGGACTTCTCGGAGATTTGACCTGCCGGAGCAGCCATCTCCGTTATCGACCTCAAGACCTCGGAAGAGGTCCCCCTCCGGGGTGCGCCCACAAGGGCGACCGGCAGCGCCGACTGCAGCATCCTTTCCTCCCTCTGTACCAGTATGGTCAAGCGCTCAAGGAGCGCCTCGTCCTTTACCTTCTTTCGCGCCATACCGCTAAGGAGCGTGGAGGCGTGCGCGGGATCGAAGCGTGCAAGGGACAGCTCCGCAGAGAGCATCTTTTGATCCGGGGTCGCCGCCTCTTTTTTGCCGAGACCTTTTTGGTACTCCGCCACGGCATCATAGTCTCCTGACGCCAAGTCTCGGTGTGCCTTCTCGAAAGGTGTGAGGACGGTGCTGTCACCGGGAGCGGCTGCCTCGGGCTGTGCTGCTGCAAGGGCGGGCACGGCGAGTGTAAGAAAGAGCGGATATATGAGAGAGGATCTAAACCTATTCTTCATTATTTAGGGGGTAAAAACAGAGTCGCAGAGGGCGTGCCTTTTCGGTACGCCTTTCAAATTTACACAAAATAAGTATTAGACGGGGTACGTACCGGGAAGATCTCCGCGGTACGTATCTGGTCTCCTTCTCGTACAGACCGAGAAAAACGTCTCGGTACGTATCTCTTTTCGTTCGGAGTTCGAAGCCGGGAGTTTGGGCGTCGCAAACGGAAGGCAAATTTTTAAGGGTACGGAGAAGAGTTATTTTGCAGTATCCAAACTTTTGGTATCTTTGCACAAGCTTTCCGAAAGAAACAATGACTTCGGGTAAGCGGTCAATATGGTGACCATAGCTCAGTTGGTAGAGCACCGGATTGTGGTTCCGGTTGTCGAGGGTTCGAAACCCTCTGGTCACCCTCTCATTTTAGACGGCTTTTGATTCCATCCGGCATCAAGAGCCGTTTATTTTTTTGTCCGCACCTTTTCTCTCCCCACACATAGGGCGAAAAAGCGTTACCTTTGCCTGTGTTATGATCTTAATCATCGATAACTACGACTCTTTCACCTACAACCTCGTCACCTACTTCCGTCTCTTGGGCGAGGAGGTGGAGGTGCGTCTCAATGACCGGACGGATATCGGGCGAATCACGGCGCTTGCACCGGAAGCGATCTGCATCTCTCCGGGTCCCAAAAGGCCGGAAGACGCCCCTCTTTCGCTCGAGATCTTCCGTCGCCTCTCGGGATGCATCCCCATACTCGGCGTCTGCCTCGGGCATCAGGCTTTTGCCTCTTCCCTCGGCATCCCCGTCGTCGAAGGCCCGAGACCGATGCACGGCAAGATTTCACCCATCACGCACGACGGCAAAGGGCTGTTTAGGGACCTCCCCTCGCCCCTCGAAGTGATGAGGTACCACTCCCTCATTGTCTCGGATGCGCCTTTCGTGGGGGATTCTTTTGGGACGGTGCGTGTCACCTCACGGACGGCGGACGGCGTGATTATGGGGCTGAGGGATGAGACCCGCAGGGTGGAGACGGTGCAGTTTCACCCCGAGAGCGTGGGGACACGGCACGGACTGACTATGATTGAAAACTTCCTCTATGAGATACGCCACCATCAAAAATAAGCCTGTCGAGACCTCCCTCCCGCCTTTGGAGATACTACGGAGGATAAGGGGCGAAAAGATGCCTTTTTTCCTCGACAGCGCCAAGGGAGACAAAAACCTCGGCAATAGGAGTTACCTCGGCTGCAATCCCCGGGAGACTTTGAAGTCCCGGGGCAATGAGGTCATCGTCGAAGGTCCGGACAAGAGGCTCTTTACGACAGAAGATCCGCTCGGCGTGCTTCGGGAGCTGCTGGACAAGTACCCCAAGTCGGAGGCCTCCCCGGGACTCACTTGCGGCGCCGTGGGCTGTCTCAGCTACGACTTCACCGCGCATAACCTCGGTCTCGACTTTACTAATGATAAGCCCGCAGAAGTGTGGGACCTTTTCTTCGGCATCTACACGTCCGTCCTCGAGTGGGACACCGGGAGCGGGAAGTACACCCTTCACTATCTGGATGAGGCGGAGGTCGGCTTTTGGGAAAAAGTCCTTTCGGAGGATCTCAAAGCGGAGGAGGACGGAGAGAGACGGGAGAAGCGTCTCTCGGGACTGATCTTCCCGGACGAAAGCCTGTACTTCGACGGGTTCCGCAAGATCAAGGCGCATATCCGCAAGGGCGACGTGTACGAAGTCAACCTCTCGCAGTTCTTTGAAGCCCGCGACACCGCAGACCCCGTCACGCTCTACACGCAGCTCCGAAAGAAAAATCCCGCCGACTTTATGACCTATATGGACTTCGGCCCGTACCAAGTCCTCTCTTCCTCCCCTGAGCGCCTCTTCGAGAGCAGGAGCAGAGTCGTCACCACAAGACCGATCAAAGGCACCATCGCGAGGGGTAGGACGGCAGAAGAAGACTTAGAGGCACGAGAGACGCTTATCCACAGTGAGAAAGACATCTCGGAGCTACTGATGATCGTCGACCTGATGCGCAACGACCTCTCCCTCTCCTGCATCCCCGAGAGCGTCCGGGTGGACGAGATGTACCGCCTCGAGTCGTACGCCAACGTTCACCATCTCGTCTCCACTATAGAGGGCAGACTGAGGGAGGGAGAGGACGCCATCACTCTGATGCGGCACCTCTTCCCGGGCGGATCCATCACGGGCGCACCGAAGCGGGCGGCCGTGGAAGTCATCGAAGAAGTCGAAGCCGTCTCGAGAGGCGTCTACACCGGCTCCCTCGGGTACTTCTCCCTCGGTGGAGACGCGGACTTCAATATCCTTATCCGCACCATCCTCAAGCAAGGGGACAGGTGCTATTTCTATGGCGGTGGCGCCATCACTTGGGACTCGGACGAGGAGGCGGAGTACGACGAGACGATAGCCAAAAGCAGCCCCCTCATCGACCTCTTCACCACTTTGGACGACGAAGACGAAGCGTGATATGATCAGACGAAAAGCGACTTGGAATAACCCTCCCGACAGAGGCGTAAAGTACGGTATGGGGCTCTTCGAGACCATCAAAGTCATCGACGGGAAGCCGCAGTTTCTCCGCCTGCACCTCGAGCGGCTCATTCGTGGGGTCGACTTCGTGGGCATACAGGCACCCGGGCTTTATGAGCACATCCTCGACGAAATCGCCTCACTTCCCATCCAGGGCAATAACACCATCAGCCTCACCGTCGCCGATGCCCCAAACGGCTACAACATTCTCGTCTCGAGCGAAGTCCGCAACCACAACCCCTACCGGGAGCTCGGTCTGAAGGTCACGGCATCGGTCCCTGCCCTACGGGATGCCTATAATCCCCTCAACCACTTCAAGACCTGCAACTACCTCCTCAATTACCTCACCCACAAGCGTGCGCGGGAGAAGGGGTTCGACGAAGTGCTTTTTCTGAACCAGTTCGGGGGCGTGACGGAGGGGACGTTCACCAACTTCTTCTTCATCAAAGGGGACAAAGTCCTCACTCCTCCGCCCTCCGAAGGGCTGCTGCCCGGTGTCTTCCGCGGAGTCCTCACGGACGCGCTCCGCAGTGCAGGCATCGAAGTGGAGGAGCGCCGTATCCTTTTCTCCGAAGAGATCGGCGGGATGGACGGCGCCTTTGTCTCCAATTCGCTCATCCCGATGGAGCGCGTCTCGGAGATCGACGGCGTAGCGCTCGGTGTCCCCCCTCTCTACCACAGGATTCTGGACGTAGCCCGCACGTTGGACCCGACCATACCGCCTGCAGAATAGGCGCTTAGGTGCGGGGAAAATTTCGGCCGTACCGAGAGGAAACTCCCGGTACGTACCACGCGAGCAAAAGGTACAGACCGACGAAAGACGCTTGGCCTGTATCTAAAAACCGGAGGAGCCGAAATACAAAAGTCACACTTTAAGAAAAAAAGCGTAAATTTGTCTCCTGAGCGTCCGAACCACCCAAGAGAAGAGTACGCTCACCGGAAGACCTGCTTCCTCAGAAATTAAAGTGAGACTTAATCATTCAATAACACCTCTATAAAGCTTCTTATATGGCAAAAAACCATCCGTCAGGGCTGATTGTATTGGCCCTATCGAACATGGGTGAGCGATTCGGGTACTACACCATGATCGCCATCCTGACGCTGTATATTCAGGCAAAATTCGGCCTCGGATCCGGAGCCACGAGCCAGATATACAGCATCTTCCTTGCACTTATTTACCTACTGCCCGTCCTCGGCGGCATCGTCGCCGACAAGTGGCTCGGCTACGGCAAAACCGTCCTGATGGGCATCGTGATTATGTTCGTCGGCTACGGCATCCTCGGGTTGCCTATGGGCAACGGAACCACGGGGCTCCTTTTTATGCTCCTTTCCCTCTTCGTCATCTCGGTGGGGACAGGCTTCTTCAAAGGGAACCTCCAGGCGCTCGTGGGACGGCTCTATGACGACCCCCGTTTCTCGAAGAATAGGGACATAGCGTTCTCTATCTTCTATATGTTCATCAATATCGGTGCCTTCTTCGCGCCGAGTATGGGCAACTACATCACGAACTCCTTCCTCGGCAAAGAGGGCTACGTCTACGACGCATCCATCCCTTCCAACTACAATAAGCTCAACGACACCGTCATCACGCCGGAAGCTTTCCTTACTCAGGTGCAGACGGCAAACGCCGACAAGTGGGTCAATCTCTCCGCAGAGGAGCAGACCAAACTGGTGACCGACGAAAAGAAAAAACAGGGCGTGATGTACCCGGAGGAAGAAGCCTCTGTGCTCCTCAATCTTAAGCTCGCTGCCCTCAATCAGCTCACCAAGAACGGCAAAATCGCCGCAGACGACCCCGCAGCCGTTTCTGACGCAGACTACGCGCTGATGTCGAGCCGTCTGCCCGAAGACGCCGCCAAGCAGGAGGAAATCAAAACGCGCGTATTGGCCGCCACGCCCGACGCAAGTCTCATCCCGGAGACGGGCGAAGGCGACTTCAGCCGCAACTTCGGTAAGCACTACGTGACGACCACGCTTACGAAGTCCTACAGCACCGCTTTCTTCGTGGCCTGCATCTCACTCATCATCTCCACGATCATCTTCCTCGTCTTCCGTCGCACTTGGAAGTACGCTGACGTGACGGCCGCCCAAGCTGCCAAGGCCGCAAGCGCCGGCGGTACCCAACTCGTCGAAATGAGCAAAGAAGAAGAGAAGAAGCGCCTCCTCGCTCTCGGTCTCGTCTTCGTGGTCGTGATCTTCTTCTGGATGTCCTTCCATCAGAATGGTCTGACGATGACGTTCTTCGCCCGAGACTATACGATGAATAAGGTGGACGCGATGGGCTATATCCCCTTCTCGCTCTTTATGCTCCTCTCTTTCATCTGCTTCGTGTACGGTATCCTTACCGCACTCTTCGGCGTACTCGGCTCCAAGAAGAATCCCATCGTCGGCGGTGTCCTTGCCATCCTCGGTATCATCGGCATCGGGGTGGGTTACACTACGGATATTAAGAGCATCGGCGAAGGACTTGTCAACATCACCCCGCAGATCTTCCAGCAGTTTAACCCCTTCTTCATCATACTCCTCACCCCGATTATCGTAGGCATCTTCACCTACCTTGGCAAGAGAGGCAAAGAGCCCAGTGCTCCGCGTAAAATCGGTATCGGTATGATCCTCGCCGCTCTCGGCTTCCTGGTGCTTCTCTTGGGCTCGATGAACCTCCCCGCACCCGGCACCCTCGGCGGTAACCCAAGCCCCAGTCTGGTGTCGCCTTACTGGCTCATCAGCACCTATTTCGTACTCACCATTGCAGAGCTCTTCCTCAGTCCGATGGGTCTCTCCTTCGTCTCTAAGGTAGCTCCGCCCAAGTACTCCGGTTTGATGCAAGGCGGTTGGCTTGCTGCGACGGCTGGCGGCAACTACCTCGTGGGCATTATGGGTTCTTTCTGGGAAAAGCTCCCGCTCTATGCGTTCTGGGGTATCCTTATCGTCTGCTGTCTCATCTCGGCTGTCTTCATTTTCTCCATTATGAAGAAACTGGAAGAAGTGGCTAAGTAAGATCGAGCCTCATACGTGGGCCCTTATGGCTCCGCAAAAAGGGTGTGTTTGAGAGAAATCTCAAGCACACCCTTTTTCTTCCTACACCTCCTCCGAGATTCTTTTTTCCTCTCCTGTGTAAGCCTCCAGACTTTGCCTTGAGGGCGACAAAAATTTCGGTACGTACCGGAGCTTCTTCCCGGTACGGCCAAAGTTGACAAAAGAGTCCGACCGAAAATTTCTTCTATGTCCGTACCAAATTTTTCTCCCCTACGGCTTGACATCTCGGCGGCATAAAAGAGAAAGATTCCGACGAAGACGGTGCTTCGGCGGAATCTTTTATCCACGGAGGAGTGCTTCTTTGGCACCCCTTGTGTCTGCTCTTTTACTTTACTTCTTCGAAGTCTGCGTCGGTCACGCCGTCTCCGGAGTCCTGAGAGCCGGTGTTCGTGCTGCCGGCGTTCCCGCCGAATCCTGCTTCGGCACCGGGGTTCCCCGCACCTTGGGCGCCTGCCTGGCTGTACATCGCTTCGGACATGGCTTGGGCAATCTTATTGAGATTTTCCATAGCGGTGTCGATAGCGGGGATATCCTGAGCCTTGTGGGCTTCTTTGAGCTTGGCGAGAGCGGCTTCGAGTTCGCTCTTCTTGTCTGCGGGGATCTTGTCACCGAGGTCTTTCAGCTGCTTTTCGGTCTGGAAGATGACACTGTCGGCCTGGTTGATTTTGTCGATGCGTTCGCGTTCCTTCTTGTCTGCTTCGGCGTTCGCTTCGGCTTCTGCCTTCATTCTCTGGATCTCTTGGTCGGAAAGTCCGCTGGAGGCTTCGATACGGATTTTTTGTTCCTTACCGGTGCCTTTGTCCTTTGCGGAGACGTTCACGATACCGTTGGCGTCGATGTCGAAAGTGACTTCGATCTGAGGCACGCCGCGCTGTGCGGGGGGTATGCCGTCGAGGTTGAATTTGCCGAGTGTTTTATTGTCGCGCGCCATCGAGCGTTCGCCTTGGAGTACGTGGATTTCCACGGACGGCTGGTTGTCTGCTGCGGTGGTGAAGATCTGACTTTTTTTCGTCGGAATCGTGGTGTTGGCGTCGATCAGTTTGGTCATCACGCCACCCATTGTCTCGATACCGAGGGAGAGCGGGGTCACATCCAGAAGGAGGATGTCTTTGACGTCACCGCTGAGCACGCCCCCCTGGATGGCCGCGCCAAGGGCCACGACTTCATCGGGGTTCACACCCTTGGAGGGTTGTTTGCCGAAGAGGTTTGCCACGAGTTCTTGGACTGCGGGGATACGGGTGGATCCACCCACGAGGATGACTTCGTCCACTTCGCTTGCCGAGATGCCTGCGTCTTTGAGGGCTTGTGCCACAGGAGCCTTGCAGGCCTGGATGTACTTGTCTGCAAGTTGCTCGAACTTGGCTCTCGTCAGCGTCTTGACGAGGTGCTTGGGGATGCCGCCTACGGGCATAATATACGGAAGGTTTATCTCCGTGGATGTGGTGCTGGAGAGTTCGATCTTTGCCTTTTCTGCGGCTTCTTTCAGTCTCTGGAGCGCCATCGCGTCCTGACGGAGGTCTACCCCTTCTTCGCTTTGGAATTCGTCCGCGAGCCAATTGATGATCGAGCGGTCGAAGTCGTCACCACCGAGGTGTGTGTCCCCATTGGTGCTCTTCACTTCAAAGACTCCGTCCCCAAGTTCGAGGATGGAGATATCGAATGTACCGCCACCGAGGTCGAAGACGGCAATCTTCATGTCCTTATTGCTCTTGTCGAGACCGTACGCGAGGGCTGCTGCCGTCGGTTCGTTCACGATACGCTTCACGGTAAGACCTGCGATTTCGCCTGCTTCCTTAGTCGCTTGGCGCTGTGCATCGGAGAAATAAGCCGGCACGGTGATCACGGCTTCCGTCACGCTTTCGCCCAAATAGTCTTCCGCAGTCTGCTTCATTTTCTGAAGAATCATTGCAGAAATTTCCTGCGGAGAATACTGACGTCCGGAGATTTCGACGCGTGCGGTGCCGTTTTCGCCATTCACCACCTTGTAAGGCAGGTGCTCGGCTTCTCCGATGATTTCGCTGTATTTTTCACCCATCAGTCGTTTGATGGAGTAAATCGTGTTTGTGGGGTTCGTGATGGCCTGACGCTTTGCCGGGTCGCCCACTTTTCTTTCGCCTCCTTCGACGAATGCCACCACACTCGGGGTGGTGCGCTTTCCTTCGCTATTGGTAATGACCACCGGTTCGTTGCCTTCGAGGACAGCAACGCAGGAGTTGGTCGTTCCCAAGTCTATGCCTATTATCTTTCCCATTTGTAAAGTGTATGTAGTTATGTGTTATTGTTTCTTGAGTGAATGCTCTACTTTCCATTTTGCAAAGGGTGTGCCAAAGGGGCGGTCCCCGGTCCGCGGAAAAGTCAAACACGACAGGAGACCTTTGAAAAAAGGGCTCAGACACGGAAGATGTCAGTCTTTCGTGTGAGACTTTGCAGAATGCCTCAGATGCAAGGCTCTGAGACTGAGGGCGACGGGAGTGTACTAACCGTACTCTTGGCCATGTCCCGAATGTCGAAAGCAACGAAGCAGAAGAGGTATTATGCAAAGGTCTCGACAGAGGTGACGTGCTCTGTCAGTACGAATCGGACAAAAAGGGAGAGACTTTCCCGTGACCTTTTGGTCAAAGGAAAGTCTCTCGTATAAGATCGCGCCGGGGAAAAGTGACAAAACTCCGATTATAAGGATTTGAGGCTGAAGCTCGCTTTGAAGTCCTCTGCGCGGGTCTCCCGCTTACGACCAATCCGAAGAGTGGTTATCGAGGCCGGTCATTACAGGCTCCAAGTAATCTCGGTTTTGTAATATGTTTGATGAGTTTCCCATTTGCCCGACGCGAATGTCGTTTCTCACCCGTGTTTCTTCGTAACACAAAGTTAATCATTCCCGCCCAAACTTCCAAATCTCCTCCGATGTCCCATCGGATGGGCGATTGGGTGGGGTACGGGCTTAGAATGTTTTTTCGGTCTGTACCGGGAGAGAAAAAGGTACAGACCAAGAAAGAATTCTCGGTCCGTATCTTTTTTGTTGTTGAGTCCGAGCGCTTTTGGGGGCGGGACTAAGCTTATGGAAAGGCTTGCCGGAGGGTATTCTGAGGGCTCCGGAGGGTGACTTCTTGATTTTAGAAATAACTTTTTTATTGAACCCGCAGTTAAAATGCGCTGATTTTTCTATAATTTTTTCTATGTTTGTTGCGTGTTGAAATTGAAATGCGCACCCAGAGAGAGAACCGTCTTTGAGACCACAGAACCGCATAAGTCTTTCCCGGTCAAGCGGAAAGGGATCCGTTTGATGGCGATGTGAGAGCGGAAGGAGGGTCGGATAGAGCCTTTACTACTCGGGGAATTTTCTGTGGGTGGCACCGATATTTCGGGCAAAGTCATAACTAACCCTTTTATAAAACAAACAAACAGACTAAAGAGCATGAGACAATCTTTAATCTTCTCCGCTTCGTCCATAAGACCGCTTTCGGTCGCGATGATGCTTTGTGCCCTGCTTGGGATTACTTCGTGTGTCCCGAGCCAAGATGTATCCGACGATATTGAGGCTCTGCCGCTTGAAGTGAGCAAGAGCGACCTGTCGTTTGCCAATGCCGGCGGTAGCGAAACGGTCGCCGTGAATACAAACGCGAAGTGGAGTTTCATTTCAAACGTCCCCGAAAACACGTGGCTGAGACTGTCACAAAACGGCAATAACCTCGAAGTGAGCGTCACGCCCAATCTGTCCGGAGACACCAGAAGTGCTTCCGTGATTATCCTCTCGGGTCGTGATCAGTCCAAAATCACCGTTACCCAATCTTCAGCCGATTTCGTCCTTGACTTCTCCAAGGAAGAAGTGGTCTTTTCGAGCAATGGAGGCATCCAAACCATTGACGTGACCACAAACAGCTCTTCTTGGGCATTTGACCCGATCCCTGAAGAGGCAAACTGGCTCTCCGTGAAGAGCGGCAACGGCGCCGAAGTCGTCTATCTCGAGGCTGCCAAGAATGCGTCCTACGATGCCCGCACAGTGAACCTCATAGTGACCGGCACAACGGGAGAAAAGCGTCTGTTGTCCGTGAAGCAGATGGGCATCACCAAATATTTCCTGCCTTACGAACCCCAAATCCCTTACCGGGTGGTCGACCTCTTTGCGTTTGAACAAAACAGAGGCAATATCCTCCAATCTTACTCCGACCCGCAGGCTCCGAGCCAAATGAACCCGGAAGGGTCACCCGGTCAGGCACTCTATGTAACTACGAGTGACTATATGCCTCTGATCAGTTACGTCCAAAACTCACCTTCGGATCTCAAGTATTCCGAGGCTCAAATGTTGCTTCTCTATGATGACCCGACTAATCCTGTCGAAATGGAAGATTACTTTGCACTCCTTAAGGCCAACGGGTACGAAGAGGTTGAGTCGCAGTCGGACATCTATCTGCGCTTTATGAAGAAAGACCGGACGATGCTCGCCCAATATCAGAGAATGTCGGACGGGGGAATCCTCAAATTCCAACCCCAGTATCCCCAGACCGAGAAGCTGCCCACATTCAGCAAAATCCCCGCAGGTCCTGCTGACATCCTTGCTCTCTTGAATAAGGCGGATAAAAAAGAAAAAGACGTGGATGCCTACGAAGCCGCTCACGGCGGACATCTCGACTACGAAGGGAAGTACGAAGGGGAGAATAACACCCAGCTCAAACTTTTCTCCACGGGACAGAAGGGGGACGAAGAAGCCGGGTACCATATGTTTTACTTCTATGGCGCAGAAGCGTCTGCCGATGCTCCTGAGATGCTGAACTCCGTCACCGAAATCTCATTCTTTTACCCCAACCCCAAACTCGCCATCCGTACCGTGGGCAGCTTGCTTTTTATCACCGACGAGTACGAAAAGCTCCTGGCGTCCGAAGGGTACTCTTTCTTGCAGGTCAATGACGACGGGGTCTTCTTTTACGGCAAACCTGCGGCAAACAATATGCTCCTCGTACATTACTTGCAGAAGGTGCAGTACTCCGACATCTACGACGGCGCGCATCCCGCACTTAACGTGGGGTACTTCTATATGCCCAATCCCAATGCAGGGACCTCCGTCAGAGCTCTGCTCAAGAGCCTGAATGAGGGTAAGCGGCACGATATCGGCATCTTGAGCCGGGACTTTCTCAGCGCCTTCTCTGCCCGTCATGCGGCGATGCATCGCAAGTAAACTTCCGGACCCTTTCACCTTCCTCTGTGCATCTATCCTCTAAAAAGGCGCAGATGCGGAGAACATATAGAATGACCCATGAATAAGAACACATTTACCCTCCTCCTATGGGGCTTGTCCGCCACTGTCTGGCTTGCGGTGAGCGGAGGCTGTACCCCCGATGGGACGGGAGATAAAAGACCTTCCGAACCCTCCTCTTTGGAACTCTCCAAGACGGAGCTTGTGATCGGAAAAGAAGCGGCTCTCGAGACCGTGAACGTCACTACGGATGCCGATGCGTGGACTTTCCTCGTCACGCCCGGTGGTGCCGATTGGATCGAAGTGAGGCAAACGAAGCAGACCCTCGAAGTCGGCGTCAAAGCCAATGAGAGCGCTGCGTCACGGCATGCCGTCATTTCCGTGATTGCTGGCGGACTGGTCAAGAAAGTAACCCTCGAGCAGAGTGCGTCCGACCTCGTTTTCTTCTATGACGGGCAGACGGATATCCCCGAGGACAAACTCGTCCTCTCTGCCCACGGTGGCGAAAAACTGCTCTCCATCCGAACCAATGACAAAGGATGGCGCATCCAACCGGCAGACACAGGCGCTTCCTGGCTCACGGTTCACGCCGATACCGAAGCCGGAATTGTCCTCTTGGACGCCGAGCGTAACCCCGAAGTCGAAGCCCGGGTGGCGACACTATCAATCTCCCTCTCCAATGGGACTTCGCAGCAGTTGACGGTGACCCAGGCGGGACAGATGAGATACTTCCTGCCTTATCAGGAGGATCACTATGTGCTTAACTACAAAGACCTGATCCTATTTGAGAAAGAGCGTGGCAATGCCCTGACTTTTTTCCAGATGGGCGACAATAGCGGATGGTGGGCCACTCCCGATATGCTTACCTTTGCCACTTCCAGCGATGTGCTGCCGAGAGTAACCTATTCGCGCGACCTCGATTTCTCTCTGGTGTACAACTATGCCGAGTTCCCGATTGCGGATAAGTCCGAAATCCAAGAGGGTGGGGGATTCCGGGCGTTCCTTGAGTCTCAAGGCTACGTCCAACGCTCCGGGTCGACACCGGCTTCGCCCCAATTCGAGAGCCCGGACGGCTTCCTTTTCGTCGACATTAAGGAGAGCGAAGACTCGAAAGGCGAAGTGAAAGTGCGGTTTACGCCCCAGATCCTGCAAAGCAAAGATATGCCTACGTTCAAGAAGTTCCCATACGGGGTCTCGGAGACCTATAACCACGTCCACAACGCTTCGTGGAAATATCCGCAGATCGACGCTTGGGAGCTCAATACCCTCAAGAGTACCTCCGTCTTCTCGATGACGAACTCGCAGTATGCTCCGGCATCAAGTGAGATGCTGCTGAAAGTATACAAGTTGCCGGCCGAGAAATCGAACCCCGAGGACGAAGACTTCCATTGGTACCAGTTCTACTTTACGCAGGCCGCCGATAAGACGGACGCACCTTCTCCCGAATATGTACAGGCCGTGCATTATTCCAAGCTCGTCTTTAAAGACTATGAAAAGGTGATATTCCTTATCGGCGACAATCAATTTAAAGTGACTCGGGAGTTTAAGAAATTAGCGGAAGCAGACGGGTTTATTTACAAAGGAATCTACCAAGAAGCTATTGTCTTTGACAAGCCTAAAGACGAGATTCGGCTCTTTGTCCAGATGGATAATCAGGACGAAGCTCTGTTTGGCGCTCCGGTGGTGGCGATTCTCTCCTTCGAACACAATAAGATCCCCCAGACTACCACGCAAGTCGGTGCCGCACGAACCGCATCCGAGACTTCGGCTCCTGCCGCGGCAACTGCTGTCACCGTAGCCACACAACGAAATAGATAAGCCCATTTAGCCTAAATAGATTATGTCACAAAAGTTAATCCCATTGGCTCTTTTGAGCCTCCTTGCCGCAGCAACGGGCTGCTCCAAGATGGACGTACCCGGGGACACAGCTCCGGAGGGGACATCGCCCCGATCCGTAGCCACGTCGACGACCGGCGTTAATCGCAGCATTATTCCCGGCCGACTTGTGGTTAAGATAAAGCCTTCAGCCCTTGACGGAATTGTCACGGGGAAAAAGGGAACCCTCGAATTGAGAAGCGTCCCGTCTTCGTTGCAGTCGACTTTCAACCGCGTAGGCGTTAAGAGCATCAGACCGCTCTTTCCGGATTATCCCGAGTTCAGGGAACGGCGCCATAAAGCCGGTCTGGACCGCTGGATGGTCCTCACTTATGATACGGACATTGCGCCTACGGAAGCCCGCCTGATGATGGCTGAAGAGGAGGATGCCTTCGAGAGTGTGGAGCTGCAGTATTATCTCGAGAAACCGAGCTGCGAGACTTACCCGATGACGCTTGACGAGCAAGACTTGTCCGCGCAAAAAAAGAGTACCGGGGCGACCTTTAACGACCCCTTGCTCAGAGACCAGTGGCACCTCCACAACGACGCTTCTCTTGGGGCTTCTGCCACGGCCAAAGCGGACATCAACGCATTCGATGCTTGGGCGGTGAATACCGGTGATCCGAAAGTCGTGGTTTGCATTGTCGACGGCGGGGTAGACTTCCGCCACGAAGACATAGCTGCCAACTTCGACCTCTCACGGAGCTATAACTTTATGTACGATGAGGATGGCAACGTCAAAGGCGATATGGGCGTCGAGATCTACCCTGATGAAGGCGGTCACGGTACGCATGTCGCCGGGCTTGTGGCCGCAGTCAATAATAACGGAGTAGGGGTCTGCGGGATAGCCGGAGGTGATGGAACGGACGACTCCGGCATCACGCTCATCAACGCGCAGGTCTACGGCGTCGGCGCCGAGAGAAGTGCAGGCGGAGCAGCGGGTATTGTCTGGGGTGCCGACCATGGTGCTGTCATCAGTCAGAATTCGTGGGGGTATACCTATCCCGGACCCGGAAGCATCCCCCGTTATGACAAAGAGGCCATCGACTACTTCATCAATAACGCGGGAAAAGACGACAAAGGCAACCAACTTCCCGATGCTCCGATGAAAGGCGGCGTGGTGATCTTTGCCGCGGGAAACGACGGTATGGACTACAGGAACTTCCCCGGTGCGTATGACGGTGCCATCGCCGTAGGTGCTTTTGCATGGGACTTCCGTGTCTCTTTCTTCAGCAATAGGGGAGACTGGGTCGACATCCTTGCTCCCGGGGGAGATATGAAGCACTTTGGGCCCAAAGCTTCTATCCTCAGCACGGCTCCCACGAACCAATATCCGTCCGGATACACGTATATGGACGGTACCTCTATGGCCTGCCCGCAGGTGTCGGGTGTCGCCGCACTTATCCTCTCGAAGTTTGGGGGCAAAGATTTCACTCCCGAGATGCTGAAAGAGCGGCTGTTGCACGCCATCCGCCCGTATGACGTGAATGTACTCAACCCCTCTTTTGTCGGAAGGCTCGGAGCCGGGTACATTGACGCGGGACGCGCCCTCCTCTCGGATGGCGGGAAAGCGCCTCACAAGGTCGAAGGGCTGGCCGTAAAACCGTCTTTTACCGGCGCGGAGGTCACGTGGAAGGTCTCTGCCGATGAGGATGCGCTGCTCTCCTCCCCGACAGCTGCCCATTATCTTCTGTACCTGTCCGACGACACCACGCTCTCCGCTTCGGATCTTGTTAAGGGTAAGCCTGTAGGTAAGGTGTATGGCGAAGAGAAGCAGATCGGGGAGACGCTTTCTCTGCACTTGAGAAATCTCCAAGACAGCAAGAAGTACGTGGTCGGCGTTGTGGCGGAAGATGAGTTCGGCAACTCATCCACCCCTGCCGTTTTACAATTTGAAACTCCGAAAAATAACGCCCCCGAGGTAGTCTCCGGATTGCCCGCCGGAGAGCTTGTCGTGCCGAGTGTCCTAAAGACCGAGTTTGTCCTCACGATCAAAGATGCCGACGGACACACGTGGAAGCACGAACTGGCAGGAGATACGAAAGGTGTGGATGCACTCCGCAACGACGACAATATCCGGGTGATCATCCAGCCGGTGCAAAAGGAAGAAGGAACCTACACATTTACGCTCCGGCTTACCGATGAATTTGGTAAGAAGCAGGAGTATCCTTTCTCCTTCCGATTTGTCAAGTACAAGCGTCCGGAGTTTGTAGGCGAGATGTCCGCTATGTTGATAGGTCTTAGGGGCGGTGCCGTAACTCTGCCACTCGGGGACAAAATCTCCTATACCGAAGCCGTGCCGGTCACTTTTGAAGCACAATCCTCTGCCCCCGGGGCGGTATCTGTCGGCATCGACGGTCAGAACCTTGTCCTTACCCCCAAGCAGATAGGCAATGCGACCATTACTATAGTGGCGAAAGACAAGATCGGACAAACCGGCACTTCGTTCAAGGTGCAAGTAGTGCCGGATGCAGAAGCCACCGTGAGTCTCCTGTATCCGATCCCTGCCAAAAGTACGCTTAATCTGCTCCTGCACCCCTCCGTGAAAACGGCGACCGTGACGGTTACGAGCATCCGTGGCGAGCGGCTGAAGCACCTCTCGACAGACGTAAAAAGCGACCACAAGGTCTCTCTTGATATTCATGACCTTGCCTCCGGATCCTACATACTCACCGTAGAGACTCCCGAGAGACCGGTGTTCAAGACGACTTTCCTCAAACATTAAGCATTCCTCACGGCATTAAAGATTAGAACAGATATTTTTTCTGATGAACTCACGAATACTTTTTATACTTGGCGCCCTTGCCTTTACCCTTGTTGGCATCGCAGCACCACTTGACGTCTCGGCTCAAATCAGTCGGCCGCTCGGCGTCCTCGAGACGAATCCGGACGCCCGTACTTCTGCCTTGGCGGACGTGATGGGTGTACGTCCCTCACGGATGTCCCTCTTCGTAAGTCCTGTGGCACTTTTTGGGGATGAGCGTACTTTTGGCGCGGAAGTCAGCGGTCAGATTTTCCCGAAAATTGAGGGCATAGAGGGTCGCTCCTATCAGGTTAACGCGGTTGCGGGATACAGATTCTTGGATAGGCATGCCCTCTCCCTGTCCTATCGCATACAGGGCGCCCCAAAGGTATCGTATTTTACCTTGGAAAATTCCTCTGCCGAGCCCGTGACGATTCGTCCGTTTGACTGGGCTCTGGACTTGAGCTACGGGCTTGACCTCGGAGGCGGCTTTATGCTGAGCGCCTCAGGGAATGTCATCGCTTCCTGGATCGGTAAAGGAGCCTACACCGTCAGCGGATCCTTGGGCGCGTTTTACCACACGGAGATCGACCGCTCAAGTGCAGCCGATCCGATCGATCTGAGTGTAGGGCTCAAAGTAAACGATCTCGGCAGACCCATTACGTACAAGGGCGAAGGCATGAGCTATGCGGTTCCCGCTTCTCTCCAATTAGGCGGCGAAATGGGCTTCACCTTGACGGGAAAGAACCATCTGGACCTCCTTCTTGGGGGCAGGTATTTCTTCCTCCCGAGAGAAGCGGCTCTTCTGACCGCCGGACTCGGTGCCGAATACGACTATGATGAGACCTTTTTCGTCAGAGCCGGGTACCAATTCGGTCAGAAAGCCCTCTCTTACGTCACCCTCGGAGCCGGTGCCAAAGTCCTCGGCGGGTTGTCTTTGGATCTCTCTTACCGAATCGCGACATCCCGATTGACGGGCGTAAATCTCTGGTCGTTGGGCGCTTCATACGAGTTTTGACCCCTGAGCCGGGGATCCCTTCTCCGAGACCTTTGGAAAAGGACCCGGGATACGAAAAACGTCAGTTTTTCGTATGAGACTTTGCAGAATGCCTCAGATGCAAGGCACTGAGGCTGAGGGCGACGGGAGTGTACTTACCGTACACGACCAAGCCCGAATGCCGATAGTAACGCGGCAGATGAGGCATTATGCAAAGGTCTCTCTCCACGGGGTACAGACCGAGCGTGATGCGCCGGCCTGTACCGGGAAAGGAAAAGATACGGACCAAGAAAGATTTCTCGGTCCGTATCTCTTTTTTGTGGAGGTCTTTGCAGATGAGGTATACTATGCAGAGGTCTCAGTACCGGATCTCGGGGTAGAGGTCGTTCCACCACGAGGGGTCGCCCTTGAGGTACTTCTGGAACCACGCCATCATCGTCTCCATCCATTCCTGTCTGCGGTGCAGCTCCAGGATGTGGTGGTCCTGACCGAAGACGCGGAGCAGTTCCACTTCTTTGCCCAAAATCTTCAGAGCGTTGTACATCTGGACGCTCTCCCCGTAGGGTACGTTGGTGTCGGAGTCCCCGTGGGTGAGGAGAAGGGGCGTGTTGATTTTGTCCGCGTGGAAAATCGGGCTTTGCTCCGTGTAGAGGGCAGGGTTATTCCAAGGGTATGACCCGGTGCTGGCAAGCGTGGAGTAGCCTATGCCCCAGGTACCCTGTCCCCAGTAGGAGGCGATATTCGAGATGCCGGCATGACTGATGGCGGCTGCGAAAAGGTCCGTCCGGGTCAGCAGGTACTGGGTCATAAAGCCGCCGTAGCTGGCACCGAAGCAGCCGATGTGGTCGGCATCGACGAAAGGCATTTCTTCGGAAAAGCCCTTGACGCTCTCAATGATTTCCTCGGCAGTGATTTTACCCCACGCATTCACGTGGCGCGCGGAGTAGGCTTGACCCCATCCCGGGGTGCCGGAGGGATTCAGCGTGAGGAAGACGTAGCCCTGTCCCGCATACATCGGCGCGGAGTAGTACCAGTCAAACATACGTCCCGACGGCGACGTGCCGCCGTAGTAGTACACGAGGAGCGGGTACTTCTTTGCGGGATCGAAGTCCGCGGGGAGGTAATAGCGCCCCGGCACCTTGTCCCCATTCGGCATCGTGAAGGTCCAGTCTTTGACCTCCCCGAGGGTTACGTCGGAAAGACGCTTGGAGGCAAGGTCGTAGAGGACGCGCTCCTTTGCCCCCGTGATGGCGTAGAGTCGGTCGGAGTTATTGGCACTCTCGCCCTCGTAGATCACCGTCCTAAGGTCGTTTGAGGCGCCAAAAGAGGAGATATATTCCTCCGATGTCTTCACAGGCGTGATGACCCCCGTGGAGAGGTCGATGCGGAAGAGACTCTTGTAGTCGCGGTCTTCTGCGGAGAAAAGCGCCGAAAAGGTATCGGCGGACGTAAGGACGCTCCCCACGCTCGGGTCGAAGTCTTTGGTGAGGGCTTTTGCCTTCTTTGCTTTGCGGTCGTAGAGGTAGAGCTGCATATCGCTTGTATTGGCGGGTACACCCTCGGGGAGATCCCGACCGATGCCGCCGAAGGCATCCGGACTGCCCGTGGCGAGAAGTACCCCCGGACGTGCCGTGTACTCCAGTCCCGAGACATTATACTCGCCGGTAAAGAGCGTGTCCGTCTTGAGGGTACGGAGGTCGAGCGCGATGTAGTCGCTTGCTTCAAAGGGCGAGGTCTCTATGTCTCTCGGCACCGAGTAGATGAGCTCCTTGCCGTCGGGCGATAGCGCGACAAGGTAGGTGCCCTTGTAGCCGTAAGTGAGGGGTCGGAGCATCCCCGTGGCTATGTCGTAGTGGGAGAGGAGCGTGACATCGCGATTGCCTTTCGTGTCTCTGTGGTCGTAGCGTCCCTGTACGCGCTCCACGTACTCCGTGCGGCTCTGACCTTTGACCTTAGGGAAGAAGACGAGACCCTTCTCGTCGGTCGTGAAAACGAAGTCTCCCTCAGGTAGGCTCTCGACGAGTGTGGTGCGCTCCATCGTGGCGGGATCTATCGTGATGAGACTGCGCCGACCACCTGCGAGCTCTTTCGTGATGTAGAGGAGATCGCTCTTCGGCATCCAGGCTGCGGCGTAGAGGTCTCCCGCAAGGGTGCCTGCTTTCTTGCCGTCTTTGTAGAGCAGACGGGTCATAGAGGTCTCGAGGTCTTTGATGTACCGGCTCTGGACGGTGAAGTACCTGCCCGACGGGGAGACTTGGACACCGGAGAGTGCTTCGCCCGAGAGGTCGAAGTCGAGACTCATATACTCTTTGTCGTCCGTGCGCACTTGGAGCGTGGTTTCTTTCCCGAGCTTCGGGACGAGGCGCAGACGGAGCCTGTTCCCTTTTTCTGTGAGAGTGGTGACGGCGAGCGTACGGTTGGCCGACGGGATGAGTTTGAGGGTATAGTTTCCGCTTTGGGTGCCCTCTTTGCTCTCGCCGATCTCTTTGCCGTCCAGTGTGATGCGGAAAGGCGCGTCGCTCTCGACTAAGAGTGTCACTTCTTCAAACTTCGTGGTCAGCAGAGAGACTTGGAGTGTGCGGAGGCTTTTGGCGTCTTCTCGGAAAGTGACCCACCCGTCTGTCGCCGCGAGGTCGCTCAGACGAGGGGAGGCAAAGCTTAGGACGGGTGTCTCTTTCAAGAGCGAAAGGGGGTCGAATTTTTTGCCGTACAGGTTCACGCTGTCGCTCATCACGGGACTCACGAACGTCTCCGGCGCGGTTGATTTGTACCTCTGCACGGGGATGGTGTCCGTCTGGGCACTCACTGAGAGAGGGAGCGCGCTGAGGACTAAAGCAGAGGATACAAGCAGGCTCTTTGGGGAAAATGTTGACATCGGGGTTTTGCTTATTTGAGGCTAAAGGTTTGATGGTTATAATCGTTTGGCAGGGTTAATTCCCGGTGGCTGAGGGCGTACATAGTGGAGCCCGACCCGCTCATAGAAGCGTACAGGGCGCCGCTCCGGTAGAGCGTTTCTTTAATCTCGGAGAGGAGGGGATACTTCGGGAAAAGGGACGCTTCAAAGTCGTTTTTCAGGGTTCCCGTCCACTCTTCGATGGATCTTTTGAGGGTCTCTATGAGGGTCTCCTCCGGCTCCAGGGGCGTGACGGAAGAGTAGGCCTCTTTGGTCGAGATGAAAAGCTCGGGGAAGACGAGCGTAAGCTTCAGCCCACGGAGAGGGAGGCTTATGGGCGTAAGGAGGTCTCCGATACCCTCGGCGTACTGCGGTTCGTCCTTGAGGAAAAAAGGACAGTCTGCGCCGAGTGAGCGGGCGGCGCGGTGCAGTTCGTCCTCTGTGAGCCGGAGGTCAAAGAGCCCGTCCAAGAGCCGAAGAGCGGCACTCGCGTCGCTTGACCCGCCGCCGAGACCGGCACCGGAAGGTATTTTTTTCCTTAGGATAAAGCGGGCGGGCGGGACTTTGGGTCTCAGCCTTTGGAGTGCCCGATAGGCCTTCGCCACGAGGTTGTCTTCCGGAAACTCCTCCGCTCCGTCCCAAAGCAGACGATCCGAGGGCAGGACTTCAAGCGCGTCTCTGAGCGGAATCTTCACAAACGCGGTCTCCAAGTCGTGGTAGCCATCGGGTCTCTTGCGGACAATGCGGAGGCCGAGGTTTATTTTTGCGCAGGGGAAAGCAATCATTCTCTTGGGCGGCGTAAAAATCTGGTACGGACCGAGACGGTCACGAGATACGGGTCAAAAATAGGCGCCGGTACAGACCGGGGAAAAACTTTTGCACAGACCAAAAATCAACGTTACTCCGCAGGGATGAAAGAGCGGAGCAGTGCTATCTCCGAAGCCCAGCGCTCAGGCTCCGGTGTCTCGAGGATGAGGGGCATATTGTCCGTGCGGGGGTCTTTGATGAGCGCCTCAAAGAGGGTCATCCCCAGATAACCTTCGCCCAAGACTTCGTGGCGGTCCACACGCGTGCCGAGGTCTTTCTTGGAGTCATTGAGGTGAAAGCCCTTGATGTACCCCAGTCCCACGATTTTGTCCAAAGCCTCCATCAAGTCGTAGTAGCCGCTTTCGGTGCGTATGTCGAAGCCCGCGGCAAGGGAGTGGGCGGTGTCGATGCAGACGCCCACCCGGCTTTTGTCGTCCACTTGGCTGATGATCTCGGCGAGGTGCTCGAAGCGGTAGCCGAGGTTCGTGCCCTGACCCGCGGTGTTTTCGAGTACCGCCGTCACGCCGTGCGTGCGCTCGAGGGCGATGTTGATGCCTTCTGCGATGTAGCTGAGGCAGTCGCTCTCGGAGATTTTATTGAGGTGGCTGCCGGGGTGGAAGTTGAGGAGCTTGAGACCGAGGAGCTCGGCGCGTTTCATCTCGTCATTGAAGGCTCCGCGGCTTTTCGTACGGCTCTCTTCGTCCGGGGAACCGAGGTTGATGAGGTAACTGTCGTGGGGTAGGATGTAGTCGGGACTGAAGCCGAGCTCGGAGACGTTCTTTCGGAACTCGTCTATTTCTTTGTCCGTAAGCGGCTTCGGGAACCACTGCCTCTGGTTGCGCGTGAAGAGGGCAAAAGCGTTGGCGCCGATGGCGTGTGCGTTAATGGGGGCATTCTGTACGCCGCCCGCCGCCGAGACGTGCGCCCCGATATATTTCTTTCTTTCCGTCATTATTTATTTGATTGATTTTCGATAGTGTAGGGAGACAAGGGTGGAGATGCAGATGATTGGGGTCATAATGAAAGCCGTGGTGTAGGCAGAGTCTGCCACGAAAGCGACCCCGAAGCTCAGGAGGGTCAAGACCGACCAGAAGCCGATCTTATTGTAGCGCCTGTTTTTGGCTTGTTCCGGAGTCATCTCTTCTTTCTTCGGGAAGAAGACGTAGAAGAGTACGTAGTACAGCAGCCCATAGATGATGGACAGCCCTGCCATCAGCCCGAAAGTCATTACATATTGTCCCATTTTTTCCATCTTGTTTGAGGTGATTCAATACCGATTTTCAGACCGGAGTATTCCGGTGTGCCTCAAGGGCACCTTTCACGAACCCCGTGCCGTAGCCGAGGTGTTGGACGAACGAGGCGGCGACGGCGTTTAGCGCCTCCTCGAAGGAGTACCTGTACGACAGGGCGGCATCCAGCAGAATGAGTACCGCGTAAAGTACGTACAGCCCGAGGAAAGGGGGTATCGCTACCGAGAGCACCAAGCCCGCAGAAAAGAGAAACGGTAACCAATGTACGGGTTTCATCGTACCGGGGTGTTTCCTCTCAAGCGCCCACCTCGCTTCGCCACTGTGCCGGACTTGCCGGAAAAAAGCACCGAAATCGGTTCTCCTCTTGTGGTAGAGCCAAGCCGCGGGGACGAGACGGCTCTTCGCGCCGCTCTCGGTCGCTCTCATGCTGAGGTCCAGGTCTTCGCCATAGCGCATCCGGACATCGAAGCCGCCAAGCTTCTCGAATAGAGCCTTGCGGATGCCCATATTAAAGGTGCGGGGGTAAAAGACATCGGCACTCCCGGCTCCGTCTTTCCGGCCTCGGATGCCGCCTGTGGTAAGGAGGGACGTCATCGAGTACGATATGCCTTTCTGCAGCGGGCTAAAGTCTGCGTGCCCCCGATCCGGACCTCCGAAAAGTCCGGTCTCCGGGTCTTTTAAGACCGGGATAAGGGCTTCGAAATAGCCCTCGGGCAGAATGGTGTCGGAGTCGAGGAAGATGAGCCACTCGCCTTTTGCCTTGGTCGCGCCGTGGTTCCGAGCCCCTGAGGGACCGGTGTTTTGCTGGGTGAGGTAAAGGATGGGGAGCCGATCCCGGAAGGAGGTCACGACCAACCCGGAAGGGATGGAAGACCCGTCCTCCACGATGACGATTTCATAGTCCAAGCCGCTCTCAGGTCTCCGTACGCCGAGGAAAGAAGTGAGCAGCTCGGAGATCTCTTCCGGCCTGTTGTAGAGCGGTATGACAAAGGAGACCGTCATAAGTCGTACCTCAGGGAAAGTGCGCCGCCGAAAGTGTGCGGGGTCAGTGTTCCGAAGTCGGCGCCCACTTCGGCGCCTACGGACAGCCCTTTCACCCACGGCAGGGGTTGGCGGACGCGGAGATAGGAGTAGACGGCACCCGCAGGTGTGATGAGCCGCTGGGTGACGTTACCGTAAGAGGTCTCAAAAGTAACCTTTGCTTCGTAGATCGTCCCATAGAGCGGCAGGATGGTGCCGCCTAAGCCGAAGTGAAAAGCCCGGATGCGGTTATGCACGATCCGGAGACGAGGCTCGGTGTAGGGGAAATAGGCTCTGCCGACGAGGAGAGGGGAGCCTAAGTTCTCGCTGAGGTAGGTGGCACCGGTGCGGTACTCTCCGTTTTGGTAGTAGCTGTCCGCTCCGCCGCCACGACCTTGGCCATTGGGGCGATTGATTGTGAGGATGTGCATCGAGCCGCTTTGGTGGAGCGTAGTGGCGTACTCGAGCGTCACGCGGCTCACGCCCCACGAGAGTGTGGGCGCTTTCCAACTGAGGCCGAAGAGCCCGTCCGGACCGTTGGACCACTCGACGCCGCTTTTGTCCTCGAAGTAATGGTGGTGGTAGACTTGGAATGTGCCGGCAGCCTCAGACGTGTAGTCGAGCATGAGGAAGTATTGCCCGAATTGGTTGCCGAGTACGTTAATCCGGTCGCTTGCCGTGGCATCCTCGCCCCCTGATTTGCCGAGTACGACGCGGGCGAAGTCTTTGAGAGAGGCGGGGTTCTTTGCTTCACTCATATAGTGGCGGCCGCCCCACATGGCTGCGTGCAAGCCCCCGATCGTGAGCCTTAGGGGGACAGGGGAGTCCTCCTTGCCGAACCTCAGGTACAGCGTCTTGTGGTGCCAAAGGGTGCCGAAAGTGAAGTCCCCGGGTCCCGCATCGGGGTAAGCCTGCAAGAGGTGGTCTTCTTCGACCATGCGCCCGAAAGAGAAGTCCACGTATCCTTTGACCCAACCGTTGGTGAACGGCACGGCTTGGAAGCCGTTCGTCTGAAAGAGCAGCATAGGGATCGGGGCCGCGTTATCCGAGAGCATCATCTTCCCCGAGGTTTGGGGGGAAAGCTCAAGCGGCTCCTTGTAGTTCATCGCTCCCGCCGTGAGCGTTATCCACGGGAGCTCATATCGGATGCCCGCCTGTCTGAGCCGAAAAACGGGTTTCAGACCGGTCTCGACGACGCCCTCGACGACGCCGGAGAGCGAATGGATGCCGAACGTCCTCCGGTAGCCCGATTGCACCGTGACCCAACCGGCATTAGGGGCAAGCGACCGCCTGCCGCCTTGTCCGTTGGACATCCAAAACGGGGCGACGGCGCCTGTCGATGCCCTGCCCCCGACTTCGGCGGACAGCGAGAATACCTCGGGGACGGTGTCGGGATCAAAAGTTTGACCGACCGACCGCAGAGGCGAGAGGACGAGGAGCAGCGGGATGAGGTATCTACAGGGTGTCATAAGTCAAGGGGTGTGTGATGAGGGACAAGCGGCAGTCGCCCCGCCCGTGGCGAGGTACAGGCCGGGGAGAAAATTTTGCACGTACCCACGTGAGGGCGAGATACGGGCCGGGGAAAAATTTTTGGTCTGTACCGGATTTCATTTCTTCCATAGTCTCAGACAAACTTCCCGATGAGGTCAAAAAGGAGGAGCGACAGACCGACAAAAAGTGCTACGAAGTTCGTGGCTTTGAGCATCCGGTTAAGCGTGGCTCCCTTTTTGATAAAGACTTTTCGGGTCATCGAGCCGAAGAGGACCAGAATAACCGCCAGCCAGATATACTGCAGGGACGGGACAGAGGCGCATACAAAGCCCGCGGCGAAGCAGCAGAAGGATAGGAGGCTGTTCAGCCCGTAAAGCCAAGGCCCGGATTTCTCTCCGAGGCGTACCACGAGGGTTCGCTTACCGCTTCGGACGTCTTCCGCATAGTCTCTGTAATTGTTGCAGACCAGTATATTCGCCTCCCAAATGCCTATGCCGAGAGCGTACAAAAAGAGCGACAGAGGCGGCGTGCCGATGAGGGCGAAGTAGGGGACAAGTACCGGGACGAGACCGTAAAAGAGTACCACTGCGATGTCTCCAAGTCCGTGGTGTGAGAGGGGGAAAGGTCCCGCGGAGTACCCCACCATCGCCAAGAGCACGACGACGCCTACGCCGAGCACCCACCACCCTTCGAGATAAGCGAAGAGGACGCCAAGAATCGCCGTGAGGGCGGAAGTGACGATAAGCGCCGTGAGCATCTCGATGGGCGTGACGGCACCCGTGGTGAGGAGACGCTCGAAGCCCACACGTTCTTCGGTGTCTTTTTGGCCTACGAAGTCGAAGTAGTCGTTGGCAAGATTGCTTGATATTTGGGCAAAGACCGCCACGAAGAAGGCGAGTAGAAAGGGAACCACCCGGTTCCCGAATCCCGGTGGGACGAGGAGTGCGCCGAGCAGGATGAGCATTGGTGCCACGGAAGCGCCCAAGGTATGGGGTCTCGTGGCATAAATCCACTTTCGGAGTGTGTCCCGCTTTTCTGCCATCGCTCCCGCTTTTTTACTGACCTGCCTCCCCGAAGAGGTGCTTGGAGAGAAGACGGAGCGCCCGTACCTTGTCCTCCGTGCGGATGACCACGGAGACGTTGTGATTGGAGCCTCCGTAGGAAATCATCCGGATCGGGATGTCCTCCAGAGCTTGGAGGATGGCGCCCTCGAAGCCGGCATTTTTCCAATTCAGATCCCCGGCGATGCAGATGACGCTCATATCGTTGTCGGGCGAGACCTCCCCGTAGTTCCGGAGCTCTATGAGCAGTTCTTCGAGCCGGCGGGTACTGTCGATTCCCACCGAGACGGCCACTTCGCTTGTGGAGACGATGTCGATGGGGGTCTGAAATTTCTCAAAGGCTTCGAAGACCCTCCTCAAGAACGCCCGCGCCGTAAAGCGACGGTTGCTGTTGATGCGGAGTACCGTGATGCCGTCTTTGATGGCTACGGCCTTGAGACAGCCTTCGTCTATACGGTTGGAGATAAGTGTGCCCGGGGCAGACGGCTCAAACGTATTGAGCAAACGGATCGGGATATTCGCCATCTGAGCCGGAAGTATGCAGCTCGGGTGAAGTATTTTTGCTCCGAAATAGGCCAGTTCGGCAGCCTCGCTGAAATGAAGCTCTCGCACGGGGGAAGTGTGTTCGACCACACGGGGATCGTTATTGTGGAGACCGTCAATGTCGGTCCAGATTTGGATCTCTTTGGCGTCTATGCAGGCTCCTATGATGGTGGCGGTGTAGTCTGAGCCTCCTCTCTTCAGGTTATCGATCTCCGCATAAGCGTTCTTGCAGATGTAGCCCTCGGTGAGGAAGAGGGTTTGATCCGGGTAGGCTGCAAGGAGGTCGGAGAGTTTCTCACGGATAATTTTCAGGTTAGGCTCTCCGTACTTGTCGGTGACCATAAAGTCGAGAGCAGGCAGAGCCGTGACACTTTTTCCGGTCTCTTTGAGGTAGGCTGCCATCATACGGACGGAGATGATTTCTCCGAGAGAGAGGACCTGCTTCTCCTCGAAGTCCGTGAAGAGTTCTTCCTGAAACTTACGGATAAAGTTCATCCTATGGAGGACGAAGTCCTTGAGTCCCTCTTTGGTCGTCTCTTTGGTGTAGAGTTCGTCAATCGCCTTATGGTATTTCTCTTCGAGCCCTGCGACGAGGGCAAGTGCTCCGCGGGCATTACCTTCCGCGTACAGCCGGCTGAGCTCCACGAGCGTGTTCGTGACACCGCTCATAGCGCTGAGGACGACTATTTTCGGCTCCGATCCCGAGATGAGGCCGGTGACTTCTTTGATGCGTTCGGGGCTGCCCACCGAGGTGCCGCCGAACTTCATTACCACATAGTCCGAATACGTCTTTTTATTCATCGTCAGAGACTCTTTCCCTCTCTTTGTGTCGTGTCAAATAAAGTTTACTCTTCCCCGCTCTCCCGCTCCGCGTCCTCCCTGACCCTCATCTCGATGATTTTGCCGCCCTCCACCTGGAAGATGCGCGAGGGGTACTTCTTTACGAGGGAGAGGTTGTGGGTACTCATCAAGACTGCCGTGCCCTGCTTTTTGATATCCATCAGAAGGGACAGGATCTGCTCCCCGGTTTCGGGGTCGAGGTTGCCCGTAGGCTCGTCGGCGAGGATGAGGGAGGGCTTATTGAGCAGTGCCCTTGCGATGACGGTGCGTTGCTGCTCGCCTCCGGAGAGTTCGTGCGGCATCTTGTAGCTTTTGCTCTCGAGACCGACCTGCCCGAGGACTTCACCGATGCGCCGCTCTATCTCCTTGCGGTCTTTCCACCCCGTGGCGCGAAGCACAAACTCCAAGTTCTTCTCGACCGTGCGGTCAATGAGGAGCTGGAAGTCTTGGAAAATGATGCCCATATCCCGGCGCAGATGAGGGATTTGGCGCCTCTTGATCCGTCTGATGTCGTAGTCTTTGAAGTGCGCTTCGCCCTCACTTATGGGGATGTCTGCGTAAATGGACTTGATGAGCGTGGACTTGCCCGCACCTACACGCCCGATGAGGTAGACCAGTTCCCCCGGAAATACCTCTATGGATGCGTCTTTGAGGATGATATTCACGTCGCGCTTGAGCGTGACGTTTTTGATGGACAAAATAGGTGCACCTTGTTCCATGGATAATCTTTTGGATGATGTTATCGGACCATTAAGTCGGCCTTTTCACAAAGATACCCCTTTTTTGCCGGGCTCGCTTTCTCTTTCCCCGTGTTTTGCATCGGTGTGTGTGAAAATTTAAGCACCGGAGTGGGAAAGAAAAAGTGAGGTGGTGTTTCGGGAGCCCTCTTCAGGAATAGGGACGGATTTGGTACGGACCAAAAAGTTTCTCCCGGTCTGTACCTTTTCCTTCTCCCGGTACGTCCGAAAAAATCTTTTTGGTCCGTACCTCCTTTTCTCTCCCTTGTGGCCCTGTGGCAAAGGGTAGGCTTTACGCCTCCATCAGCTCTTCGGGTCCCTCGCGGACAATCTCGAAAGGCTCTACGGTGCAGTCCACTATGGCGCTTACCTTCTCTCCGCCGCGTCCTCCGTCGACGACGACGGAGACGAGGTCTTGGTAGAGCTCGTGTATGAGCGAAGGATCGAATCCGTATGCCTCGTCAAGCTCGGGCGAAAGGGCGGGCAGGGAAAAGCCGGTCAGCGGCCGCCCGTAAAAGCGCACGAGACTCTGAACCAATTCGTGCCTCGGGATGCGGATGCCCACTTCTTTGCGCCCACGGTAAATCTTGGGGAGCGTGGAGATGGTGGGTAGAATGAACGTAAAGGGTCCCGGCGTGTTGTCTTTGATGAGCTTAAAGGCCTCATTGGAGATGCGCGCATATTCGCTCGCCTGCGAGAGGTCCGAGCAGAGAATGGAGAAGCGGGTCTTTTTGCTGTCCACTCCCTTCAATTTTGCCAAGTCCTCTATGGCCTGCTGGTTAAGCGCGTCGCAACAAATGCTGTAGACCGTGTCGGTGGGAATGATGACTATTTTCCCGTCCAGAAGATTGTCCGAGAGCGTTTCCAAAAGGAACGAGGCCGGAGCCGCATTGTCGTAATACTTGAGAAGCATGGTTTGTATCCCTTTAGTAAGCCAGAAAAAATCACTTTCCGACCAAGAAGATGGCCGGTCTCTTGTGGAAAGATAGCTTTTTTTCGGATAACTTCGACCGCCACTCCTTCACCGTCAGTCTCAGAATCTCCTCTTCAGGCGTCGTGAGGTCGGCACACAGGCAGATCGAGAGGGACGGGGGAAGGGTGTCCGCAAGCTCTCTGAGGAGGGCATCGTTGCGGTAAGGCGCTTCAATAAAGATTTGGGTCTCGTGCTGTCTCTCGGCCTTTGTGGCGATGTCCCTGAGGGCGTTTTTGCGTTGCTCTTTGGCGAAAGGCAGATAGCCCCAAAATTTGAAGCTCTGCCCGCTGAATCCCGACGCCATAAGCCCGAGCAGGATGGACGAAGGCCCCACAAGCGGCACGACCTCGACCCCGGATCTGTGGCAGTCTGCCACCACTTTTGCCCCCGGGTCTGCCACTCCGGGGCACCCGGCTTCGCTCATAAAACCGACGTCTGTCCCGCCTTTTAGGAGCGCAAACACTTCTTCTCTCGGGTAACTGTACCCGTCGTGTTTGTCGGCCTCGAATATGCGGGTCGCATTCAGGTCTTTGTCCGAAAAAAGTTTCCGGAGGTACTGACGTGCCGTCCTCGCGTTTTCCACGACGAAAGCATCCAACCGCGCCATCACTTCCACGTTGTAGGGCGGTAGGTAACCGGTGTGGGCGGTGTCTCCGAGCTCTACGGGGAGCATATACAGTTTTCCCTGCATTTTCGTTTGTTTGTCTTTAGTGGTCTGTGACCCATCTTGTGCCAACGACCGACTGATTACAAATCAGAAGTCCAATAGTTTGTGTCTCCGCACCGA
>JASBZK010000013.1 GCA_029983505.1 Porphyromonas sp. | reverse complement strand
GTTAGAAGGGGTAACCGATGGCGAGGTGGAGGGCGAAAGGCAGCTGGGGCGTGCCAAAAGTATTGAAATACGCACCGTCGGATCTGTCGGGACGATGCAGAGCGATCCCGAGGTCGAGGCGAAGCACGAGAAACGAAAGATCATAGCGGATGCCGAGCCCTGTGGAGAGTGCGATGTCTTGGAGAAAATACTTGCCATTGAATTCTCCCCCGGGTTTGTCCTCCGTCGGTCTGAGGAGCCAGATGTTTCCGGCGTCGGCAAACGCTGCCACCTCAAGGTCGCCGATGACTTTATACCGGGCTTCGATGTTGGCTTCGAGGCGCATATCGCCCGTGCGGTCAAGGAAAGAGAGTGGCAGCTCTACTTCGGGAGTATAGGCACCGGGGCCGATGCTGCGGACGTTGAACCCGCGCAGGGAATTGGCACCACCGGCGTAGAACTGTTCGGTGTAGGGTGCCACTCCGGTATTGCCGTAGCTGTAGATGGCGCCGCCATAGAAGCGGGAAGCGAGGGTGAAGTTTGGCGAGAACTTGTACGCGTACCTCACTTCTCCGTACCCTTTGACGAACTGCGCAAAGAGGGCGCGGAGGAAACGGTGGTTTTGGTACCGGACTTCGGGGTCTCTTTTATAAAAAAGGGAGAGCGCTCCTCCCGCTTCGGCGAAATAGGCATCGAGGGAGAGGAAATGCTGAGAGAGCGGGTCTTGGTACTCGTAATTGTAGAGGTAAGTGATCTGCGGGATGAATTGGTTCTGAAACGAGAGTCCGAGGCCGCGGTTTTGGGCAATGGCTTCGTCAAAACGATCCGTCCGGTAGAGCATGTGGTTGTAAGTGAGGCTCAGGAGCTGTATGGTATGGCGGATGTTGTACCTCGGCTCAAAGCGGTAGGAGAGTTCGCCCGAGAACTGCGCCTGCCCATAGAAGTTGCTGCGGTTAAGAATCGTCCCGCTAAGGGCGAGCCTGGTGTGGTTGGGGTAAGAGAAGTCGCGGGAGTAGAGCCAGGGAAAAAGCAGCTTCGGGAACGTGAGTGCACTCGTGAGGGTGAAAGCATACGAATTGATTCCGAAAGTGGTCTTTCGGTCGGTGGCGGATCGGCGGGTCTCCCACTCGTAGCTGCCACGCGCTTCGAGAGAGAGAAGCTCCCCTCCGCCGAAGACATTCTTACGGTTCAGCGTGAAGCCGAGACCGGGGCCGGTCTGGTTGTTGCTCTTGAACTTGTACACGGCATTCAGTTCCGTGGAGTAGCGTTGGTCAAGCGTAGCGGAGACGAGGACGTCAAGGAAGTTTTCGCCGGAGGGCAGCCTCCTCGGGGTGTAACTGATGCTGCTGTAGGCAAAAGTATTGAGGTCGGAGAGCGCCGCAAGGGTGGCTTCCTGCCTGCCGTGGTGGTAGAGCTCGCCCGGCTTAATCTTGACGGCATTGGCGAGCGTGCCGGGACGGACGGGCGGGCGCTTTTCGGCAAAGCGGAGGTGCAGACCTTCGTAGTCGAGGGAGTCGGTGAATTGCTGCAAGCGGTCCTGGGGATTGAGTTCGACCGTGACGGTGCCTATTTTCCAAGGCTCATAGGCTTCGGGGGGTACCTTGTCCGACATCCCGACGATGAGCTGTGCCCTACCCGGGACTTGCAGCGTGTCGGCACTGTAGCGGATGAGGTCCGGGGTAAAGAAATAGTACCCTCTGTCCCTCAACGCAGAAGAGATGCGGACTCTTTCGTTTTCCAAGGTCAGAACTCCAAACGGGTCGCCTTTCTTAATCAATCTGTCCTTTGGGGCAAAGAGGTCGAGACTGTCCCCAAGAGAAGCGGGTAAGCTGTACTGTATGGAGTCGATGAGCATCGCGGGCCCAAATGTCACGTCATACGCCACCTTGGCAGAAACGGAGTCCCTACCTTGAGGCAGCACCTGAGAGGTCACAGTGGAAGAGAAATAGCCGTACTCGCGGAGCAGCTGATTGCCTATCTTCGCCCTGAGGTCGGGATTCACTGCAGAGACGAGAATGGGCTCCGAGCCGAAACTTTTGTAGATCCACCTGCCGAGTGCCGTCTTCGAGTCTTTCATGTTTTGATTGATCCAAAAAGGATAGGTGAAAGGCAGTCGGATGCTGCTGCTCCCGAAGACAGAGCCGTTGGGCTTATAGCTGAGCACCTTTGTGAGGTCGGCCTTTGCGAGGTCGCCACCCGGTGCAGGCTCGGCTTTGTCCTTGTAGTTGATTTTTGTGCCGGTGTAGAAGTATTCGCCTTCCGGAATGTATTTCTCGACGGCGCACCCTGCCAGTAACAGGATGAGGAGAGGGATGAAAAGTCGTGTCTTGCGGAAGGGTGTCATTTTTTTGCAGGAAGGGAGGGGGGAAGGGAGTCATTGGGGACGGGTTGCCCGGGCAGCTTGAGGGGGTCTGCTTTCAACCCCCTGAAGTCGAAGAGATCCCTCAGGACGTTGAAGCGGCGGCGCATCACGTAACCGAGACCCGTCTCCGTAACCTCGCCATCGAGGAGATTCTCAAAGTTTCTGTTGTGGAATAGGCGGAGGTAATGCGTGCCGGCTTCGTCCAACTGGTACTCCAGGCTCATATTGTCGATGAACGTCTGCTCCATCCCGTATGCAGCGGCACCCGTCATTACTTTGCCCCCCACCACAACACGGATGCGGTCGTTGAAGAAACTTTTGGCGATGGAGTACGAGTAGTTCGTGCCCACGCCTTCCGCTGTCGTGGCGTCATTGATGCCGAAGTTGATCTGAGCGTCCAGCGCGTCTCCGGCAAACGAATTGATCTGTGAGGCGAGGAAAGAGGAGAGGACGTTGCCGAGGACGTTACCCGAGTTTTTCCCGACTGCGAATGAGCCCGCGCCGGTGCCGATGAATTGGCCCGTGGTGAGGAGCATCACGGACTGACGGGTCTGCTCCTGCTCATTCATCGCAAGGAGCTGATTGGTGACGGCGAGATCCTCCGGAGCCTTTGTCCGGAAGCGGAGCTTGAGTTTGTCGAGTGTATTTTCGGCGATGACGGAGACATCAAAGGCTACGGTACGGGCGTTTTCGCCGGACGTGGAGACGCGGCTGTTGACCCTCGTGGTAGCGCTGAAATTAATCTCTGGCTTGAGGATTTTGCCGGTCCATACGAGCGAACTGCCTTCGTCGATGACGAAGCTTTTGCTGATGGGGTCGAGCTTGAGGTTTACGGTGCCCGAGCCGATGTTGTAGGCTCCGGTGAGCTGCATCTCTCCGTAAGGCGGCATCTTGAAGCGGAGGTCACCGCCGCCTTTCGCCCGCACCTTATTTCCGCCGTCCGAGGCAAGAATCAGGGTGATTTCCGCAGCCGGGTCAATGTGGACGTTGAAGTCGACATTGGCGCCGCCAAGGGTGAGCGAATCGGTATTGATTTGCTTATTGACGACGAAAAGGGTGTCCGAGAAATCCGTAAACCGCACCAGATCATTGTAGCCGTTTTTGCTCTCAAGCTTGCTCTGAGGAGCAGCGTAGGTCACCCGCGTCGAGCCCAATATCCCGATGTAGCCGGAGAGGTCCAGGGCATCGGCGGAACCCCGTGCCACGAGGTTGAGGTCTGCGTTCACGAGACCATAGAAGAGCGCATCTTTGGAGGGTTTGCTATCAAGGATGGTCATCCCGTGGGTCCGTATCCGGAGATCGATGGGGTACCTCCCGGAGAGTCCCACGGTTCCTTCCGTGGAGAGGCGCTGACCATTGGCACTGAAACCGAAGTCCTTGAGGCTGACGAAGCCGTCCCTGATGTCGATGCGCTTGGAGTCCATACGGTAGGTCTCATTGAGCATAGGCACGAAGACGTCGCCCTTGGATATCTGGACGTAGCCGAGCATAGGTTTCCGCTGCGCCTTGGAGAGGTCTCCGGAGAGGATGGCTTCGTCGTAATTCGTCACTTCACCCGATGCAAGTCCGGAGAGCGTGAAGACCTCGCGCGGCAGGAAGGGGTTAGCCTTTTCGAGCGGGAAACGGTCCAAAGAGAGTGCGATGAGGGGCTCTGCGCCTTTTGCGGATGACTGATAGTATTTCAGGTCGGCCACTTTGATGTCTTCCATCGTGACGGCGGCTTCGGCTTGGAGACCGGCTTTGCCCTGCCTTGCCACGCCAGAGAGAAGGAGGTCGCCGATCTCTTTTTTCTCGAAAAAGAAGTCCTTCAGACCTCCGTCGAGGGTGTACATAGAGCCTTCATCCATTTGGAACCATTCGGCATCTGCGGTAAGCAATCCGGCGAACTGCGGCAGGAGCTGTATCCCCTCCAGACCCGAAAGTTTGAGGCTCCGGATGTTGACTTTGAGGAGATGCCCTACTTCGTTTGGCTCGTCGTGGAGGTAGACTTCGCCGGCACCGGGGCTCCGGAGCCGCATATCGGCACGGATGTGCATCCTGTTGCCTTTGGGGAATAGGACGTAGTTCTCTCCCTCCACTGTCAGCGGATTGTACGCCAAGACTATAGGCTCGGGCGTAAAGTCCACCTTGATGTCGCCGGAGGGGCTGTTCCAGACGCCGAGACCGAAGCGCATATAGTCTTTGCCTTTGTCGTCCAGCCAAGAGACGTTGGCTTCGGAGCGCCTGACGTTACTGGTGAGGGAGACAAGGATGTCGAAAGGAGCTTGGTTGCGGAAACGCTCTTTGTGGGCGGTGGCTACGGCGTAAAAGAAGTTGGAGTCCTGGTTCATCACAAGGTCGAGCCCGTCGATGCGGAGCGTGTCCTTTTGGAACATCTTCACGAAGCCCTCGCCCTTGAGTCCCTCGCCGGTGACACTGGAGAGAGAGAGGCGGGCGGACTGTGCGCCGATGCGGATTTGATCCAGGTAGTTACGCAGCGCGTTATTCCGTCCCATCTCGAAGGAGAGGTTCATCGTCGGGTAATAGGGCATCCACGCCGCCATGTCTATCTTCTCGGCGATGCTGTCCTTAAGTGACTTGGAGACGACTTCCGCCACTTTGCCGAGACGCTTCGTAAAGTCTTTGAGCCCGTTTTGTGCATCGAGGCTGAGAAGGAGGTCGCCGCTTTTTATTTCCGCGGCCACTTTCTCGGTGTCGGTATTTGCGGTAATGTAGGTGTCGGTGGGCGATATGAGGGCCTTGTCCGTCTGGATCAAAAAGTCCTCCACTCTCCCCGTAAAATCGTACCGCTCTTTGAAGTCGGTCCTCAAGTCGCTCATCAGACGGAAATGCGCGCCACGGATCACATCGCTCTTGAGTCCCAACTTCGACGGCACCACGGTGTCCACTTCGAGGGTGACGCTGATGTCGGTGTTGTCTTTGAGGAGGAGGGCATTCACGAGGGTATTCATCCGGAGTGCCTCGTGATCGGCGTCGACAGCCGCGACGAGGTGGTTCTCCGCGAGGGCGCCTTCGAGGCGTACGTCGCGGAAAGTCTGCCCCTTGTACAGAAGCGAGTCGAACTTCAAAAGGAAATCGCTCTTCGTACTCTTCGCAAAAAAGTCCGTGCCTCTACCGTTGGCCGCCAAGGAGCCGGTGATGACGCCGAGCGTGTCTCCGGGCATAAACTGCTCCAGATCAAGGTTCCTGAAATTGAGATCCACGGTGTACGCTTTGCTCTTCAGCCCATACTCCCCTTTGCCCCCTACCCCGCCGCGTACGGCGTCGAGGAAGAAGTCTGCGCGGACTTTGTCCCTGCCGAGGGAGGCGTCTCCTTTGAGCTCCATTCCACCGGGGACGGTCCAGGAGTACTTCCCTGGCTTACCGGACTGCACGTCGAGGAATCGGCGTATCGCGCCCATCGTGCCGGCTTTCGTCCGGAGATCGTACTTACCGCTGATTTGCCGGCCGATGCTGTCAAAGAGCGAGACGACTTTGCCGTCAATCGTAAGGTCGATCAGGTTCTCGTGCCGCACCGATGCCGCAGCTTTTACCTCCCCGTCTATGACCCCGCCGCCCCTCAGCGTCACGTCAATCGGCTCGGAGGGATAGCCCTCCACACTACCGATGAAGCGCTCAAGCTCTTTGGCGAGAATGCGTCCCGAGAGATCGAAAGAAGCGTTGCCTTTTTTCGCCGGAATCCACTTGTCGAACGGGAGGACTGCATCTCCCCTCAGGCGGCTTCCCCTAAGGGTGACCTCCAAATCCTTGGCAACGAGATAATCTTTGTCTTTGTCGACCGAGAAGCTCGCCTCCGTCACCGCCCAACCGTCGCCCAACTCGTAAACCAAGTGGTTGATCCGACCGTGTACGTCTTCCGCTCCGCCGTAGCGCACTTCATCGCCGTCAGCTTCCACACGCCAAGGCAGCGGAAGGAAGTCGATAGCTGAACCCGCCTTTCGCACCAGGCCTTTCAGGTCGAGATGACCGGCTTGATAGTATTGATTGGCGATGTTGACTTCGCCGGATTTTATATTGGCGTCCGAAATGTAGGCGTCCACGATCAGGCTGTCGGGCGAAGTGGAGAAGCGTCCCCTTACATTTTCGATCTTGGCATCGTCGATGAAGATGACGAGCTTGCTCTTCTCTCCCGTATCCGGTTTCGGGACGGTGTCCACGAGGACGACCACAGACACATCCCCGTCCTTAAGGGAGATGTTGCTGAGGTTCATCACCTGATCCGTGATTTTGTAGGAGAAAAAGTCCCCTTTTACTTCGCCGATATGTCCTTTGATAAAAAGGGAGTCGTTGGGGAACCCGTAGTCGAGCTGAGCGCCCTCCAGACCGATGCCTCCAATGGGGAGATCGCCACCTTGGAGGATGGGCAAAAGGCTGAGACTTGCGGAGAGGCTCCCGACTACGGCAAGCGTGTCCCCTTTTTGATCCAAACCGATCACGTCATGGATGCGGATCTTGGCGGGAAATCGGATGTCTACCCGACCCGCGTGAATGTTCATCCCCAGTGTCGCCTCCATACGGGAGAGCGTCAGATTGACGATGTACGTTTGGACTGCGGGGATGTAAAGGAGCAGCGTAACGAGGACGAGCAAAAGGAATATCCCCCCGATGAGGCCTCCGAGCCACGCCAATACACGTCCCAAGACCGTGCGTTTTTTCTTATGCCCGGTCTCTTGCTCCGGAGACGATGCTCCGTGTCCTTCTGCCTCCGGAGTGACTATTTTTTCTTCCGATTCCTCTTTCATTCCTTCGGTAAGTATCCCTGTTTCCGCCCGCTTTTTCTCTATACCCTCTCTTCGTCTGTGCCAAAAGTGTACACCGACCACAAAGGTACCCAAATTTCGTGCGTACCAAGGCGATCGTTTTGCACGTACCCGCGCCGGAGCGAGACATAGACCGAGACGATCTTCTCGACCGTACCAAGACCAGTTGGACGGTTGGAGGCGTCGGGCGTGTGGGGTAAAGGGGTGCGGATATATCCCCACAGCCCCGCTTGGGGGCTGAATGTCCTACCACGATATACTCGACTCCTGACGGAGCCGTGGGTGTGAATTGTCCCCTTTTTTCCACGGCTGCGAGACCTACTGTCTCTTTGCCACCGGCTTCCTTGAGATTCCACCTCGCGATGGACTTCCGACCTTGGGCTGTATCCGCTATAAGAGCGACCCGGGAACTCCGGCCCGTTAGACTATGCTCGTGCCGAACGCACAAGAGGTGTGCCAAATGTGTTCTGCTTTACGCAAAGCACACTTGGCACACGCTCAAAAAAACTATTTACTAAAAGGTGTTTGGCTATTTTAGGTTGACCACTTTATTTGACGGTTTCTATTACGTTACCATTCGCCACCAGAGGCCAATAGGGTGTCTGGTAGAGAACGGAGCTTTCGGGCTTCCCGTCGGTAGAAGTGAGTACCATTTCACCGATGGATACAGGACTCAGATAGTGACCGTAGTAGAAGGTATAACCACCCCAGTATTCATTATTTGCCTTACGAATCTGATAAGGTCTGAGGTATTTGGAACCGGTTATTTCCTTAGAGGAGACATTGGCCTTTGCACTTGCATCAGCTACAATGATTGTTGTCACGTTCCCCTCTTCGTCTTCTGCAAAGTATTCTTTATCCTTATACTTCTCATCCCAGAAGTTCACTCCTTCTATCTGGTAGTCCTTTACCTGATCCAAGGCACGCCAACGCACCAAGTCGTCCATTCGTTTTCCTTCGCCCGCAAATTCACTACGGCGCTCACGGCGGATGGAGTAGAGCGTCGCGTCAACGGGCTTCCCGGCAGAGAAAGCACCCCAGTCATACGAGTTACGATTCACATCAGCTTCGTAGCCCATATCGGTGGCATTGATAGTCGTTTCGATAGGTGCTTCTATACCTGCACGTTTGCGCAGTGCCGTCCAGTATTTGCGCGCAGTGCCGTCAATATTACCGGTGAGGAGATAGGAAGCTTCGATGTAATCTAACATAGGTTCGGCTATACGAATCTGAATCGTTCCGCTGTCGTCATTGGCTACGTTGTTTCTCTGAGCAACAGGATCATAGCGGAAGAATTTTCTCTGACGATACCCCGTTACGTCCTTGGTCTCGTCGAGAGCAGTTACCTGGGGATTTGTAAAAAGTCCCATTTCTGTTCCTTCTGCATCGAGCACTGTGCTTTCTCCAAAAAGAAACAGTTGCAGACGTTCGTCACGGTTCGTTTTGGCGTTATCAATAGTAACGTCACCTTTATAACCGGAGTTATCCGCATAAATTGGGAGACCGTTCTTCATCAGAAAAGATTCCACAAGACCGCGGGTCCATCCGGTATTGGCACCTGCATGTAGGTAACTGGAGGTACGGTGTGCCAGAGGGCTACTGATGTCAAAATTATAGGCTTTCCAGAAGAGCACTTCAGGGACTTTGCTGAGATCTTTACGAGCAAACATGTCGTAGTAAGGGTTCCATCCATCGTACTTGCCCAGGGCAGGGGGATTCATCACGTGGGTGTTGGGGGTACTGAGAGGCACCTTGTCCGCAACCGTTTTGGCGGCATTCATGGCTTCAGTGAGGAAAAAGTTCACTTCCCCCTGTTGGTCAAAAGTCTTGCCCTTGTTCCATTCTTTGTCCTTGCCGGGCCATTGAGCATCACCGGGGACATAGCCTGTGCCTCTGTGGTACAGTTCAAATGAGCCTTCGTACAGTGCTATACGGGACTTGTAGGCCAATGCGGCGTTCTTCGTCAGGCGGTTCTTATTGGAAGCAGTCTCTGGTAGCAATGCAATAGCCCGATCTATGTCCGTTAGGATGTGGCGCGCCACTTCGTTGCGGGGCTTACGTTTGCTTGATTGAACCAAGTCATCGTCCACATTGAGAACCTCATCCACTATCGGATAATCTCCGTAAGCTTGTAACTTTTGGAAGTAAAGTAAAGCTCTGATGACATAGGCCTCACCGATAGCCAAGTTAATAGCTGCTTCGGAGCCGGTGATAATGCCATCTTTGCGCTTGGCCTCCACTTCATTGATGAACTTATTGAGGTCGCGGATCCCATTAAAACCAATGCCACCATTAGCCGGGACTTTCCATTTATCCAGAAGGAATAATGCCCCGTTTCCGCCACCGGCAGCTTGGTTATCAGTGCCGTTGTCCCAGTTTGCCATCCCTGCGTCCCATCCTGAGCCCGGTCCGGGGAAGACGGAAGGATATTTGTTGATAGTAAATGTGGCAAGCTGGTCGGCGGTATTGTAGTAAACCTCCGGAGAAACCTGGTCGAGCGGTTTCATATCCAAGAAGTTGCAAGAGGACAGGGCTACGCCACAAAGCAAGGCACCTGTGCCGGAGAGCAACCAACGATTATATTTAGTCACCATAATATATGTTCTTATTAGCTTTCAGTTTGGAAAATCAGAAGTTGAGATTCACACCCACTGAGAGGGTTCTTTGAAGAGGATAGAGTTTACCTGCTCCCCTTGCTCCACCGGTTGCCTCAGGGTCAAAGATCTTGGAGAGCTTGGTGAAGGTGTAAAGGTTATCACCTGAGAAATAGATTCTAAGGCGGGAAATACCTGCTTTCTGGGTCCATGCCTGAGGCAGGGTATAGCCGACTTGAAGGTTCTTAATACGCAGGTAGGAAGCGTCCTGGAGAAATCTGGTCTGAGACTGGAAATTCTTTCCACCTTTGTTAAACAGAGGACGAGGATAATACGCATCAGGATTGGGACCGAAGAAAGACTTGGGGTCTGTGTCAGCAGGACGCCAGAAGTCGAGATGCTCCCGGAAGCCCACTGCCTGCCACATACCCACGTTGGCACCTGTAAAGTAGGTGGAATTGTCCATAAAGTCACGCTTTCCGACACCTTGTAGGAAGATGGCAAGGTCAATTCCTTTCCATGCGAAGTCTGCGTTGAAGCTATAGCGGAAGTGAGGCTTACTGTTTCCGATAATCTCATAGTCGTCGTGGTCATCGAGAGTTCCGGCTCCGGAACTGACAATCCCCTTACGTTTTGGGTCTACTTGTCCGTATAGTTCGCTATTGGGGTCTGTTACGATGGGGTCTACCGTGTTTTCGTACATAATGTCACCGGCATCCCAGTTGTCACCCCATGTAGGTTTGTTGTTCTTCAGGTGTTCGGTCATCTCCTCAGTAGTTTGAGCGATGCCTTTGGTACGGAAGCCCCAGATGGTACCCACTTCTTTCCCTTCGTACCAGTCGTTCAGCACACCTCGGGGGTTGTAGTAGCGGGTAATAACCTGGCGGTCATCAGAGAGCACGAAGCGGAACCCGTAGTTAAAGTCTTTGAAGCTGTCTCTCCACTTAAGTTCGAGTTCCCACCCGTAGGACTTCATATCCGCGTTATTCAGTCGTGGCTGTCCGGTACCCAAGATCGAGGGAACCGGTTCGGAGGGACCGACCATATCGAATGTGTTTCTCACGAAATAGTCGAATGACCCCTGCAGGCGATAGCGGAAGAGCGAGAAGTCAACACCTATGTTCCATGATTGGACGCGTTCCCATGTGAGGTTGGGTGATACAAGTCCGGGGACATTGGAAGTAAAAATACGTTCTCCGTTAATCAGCCAGTTGGAGTTAGCAGAAGTGCTGACGGGTTGGACTAAGAACCAAGGATAAAGGCTATTGGTATTTGTGTTACCGAGAGCACCCCAAGAACCACGGAGTTTCAGCATCTCGATGTACGCGGTGGCCGGCTTGAAGAATTTTTCATTGGCAATGTTCCATCCCAAGGAGACGGAGGGGAAGGTAGCCCAGGTCTTGTCTCCGATAAAGCGAGAAGAACCATCGCGACGAATGGAAAACTCTGCAAGATACCGGTTGTCGTAGGCGTAATTGATACGCCCAAAGAAACCCATTGTTGCCCAGTGATTTTTTCCAAATCCGGGGAAGGCATCCTTATTGGTAGTGGTGTTCAGGGTGGGGATTTCCGGAGTAATCAAGTCGTCACGACGAACAGATAGATTCTGATATTCGCTGGCTTCCATATCCATACCGGCTATCGCTTTGAAGTCGTGTACTTCGTTAAAAACCTTAGCGTACTGTGTGAACGCACGTACATTGAAGTAGTTACTCTTGCTCATGCTTTCACTAACGCGGGTTGCTCCAGCGGCAAGATTACCATCCCACGTCATAGGTACAAATGCTTCATTCGGGTCGTGGTAGCCGACGGGAAGAATATCCCAGTGATCCTGGTCGTTTACTATGCGATAGTTCCCTTCAAGACGTATCATCCAGCCCTCCAGAGGACGGAACTCTGCAGTTACCTGCTGGTAGAGGCGGTCGATCTGGCGGATGTCCTTACCACCATCTTCCATCTGCTGGATGTTGTGGTTGGTCCAAGTGTAGTGACCGTTCGGGTCGCGCAGTGCATTCGTAGGCCAGCTTCGGGCGATGTTGTGGAAGAATAGACCTGTCATAAAAGTGGGACGGGAGTAGTCTTCACGCACCCATCTGGTGTTATACCCCACTGTTAACCACGGAGCAAGTTCTGCGGAGAACTTACCTGAAAGGTTATATCGGTTAAATGTGTCTTTTCCGTGACGAATCAGACCGTTCTGGTTCATAAAGGCACCGGAAAGCATATAATTGATTTTTGCAGTGCCACCGCTCACCGAAAGACTGTGTTCCGTAGAGGGGGCATTCTTGCGGTACTGGTCCTGAAACCAGTCGGTATTTGCCCAACCTGATGTGTACATCCACCAAGGCTCGTTGGCTTTGTAGTCATGCCATTTGGTTCCGCTGGCTTCTTCCGGAGGAAGCTTGCCTTCCATATTGTCCTTAATCTTTTGCATCATTTCGTCACTAAACTTGACACCTTGACCGGCATTCACTCCGGCGATGTTCCAGTAGTTGGCGAATGTGTAGGCATCCAGCATCTGAGGCACCTGAGTAGCCGTGCTGAAACGTAAGTTGCCATTATACGCCACTTTGGGTTTTCCTTCGCGACCACTCTTGGTGGTCACCAGAATCACACCGAATGCCGCACGAGAACCATAGATTGCAGAAGAGGAAGCATCCTTAAGGACAGATATGCTCTCGATGTCGTTGGGTGAGAGCGAAAAAAGGTCACCTTCGGTACCATCGACAAGTACGAGGGGAGCAGAAGCGGAGCCTTGTCCGATAGTGCCTTGTCCACGTACGTTTAAACTCATCCTGCTGTCGAGTGCTCCACCCCCACTGGCGTTCACATCAAGGTTGAGACCGGGGACAGCACCCTGAAGTGCTTGCCCGATGTTCTGAACCGGTCTGGCTTCCAGTTTGTCTCCTCCGATTTGAGAAACTGAACCGGTCAGGTTCACTTTCTTTTGGATGCCGTAGCCGACGACAACGACTTCATTGAGGAGCTCGGAGTCGGGGACGAGTTTGATGTTGAGTGTAGTCTGACCGGCGAGGGCGATTTCCTGCGTCTTGTACCCCACGTAAGAGATGCGGAGGGTCGAATTAGCGGGGATACCGGAGATGGTGAAGTGTCCGTCCAAGTCGGAGAGCGCACCCTTATTTGCCTGCCCCACTACAGTCACAGTCGCACTAACGACGGGCATATCCTGCTCGTCGACAATGGTACCGGTGACGGTAATGTTATTTTGGGCAAAAACAACTAACGGAAGAAAGAACGCCAATAGTATGGCGCTCAGGCGCTTACACACACACACACACACCGGTGCGGACAAAGTCTTTTGTGTGATTGTCTTCATGTCGTTTGTTACCTGATTAGAATGTTGATGAAGAAAGAATTGTTTTTAAGAATAAGCCCGAATATTTCTTGCTTAAAAAATATAGTTCGGACTCTGTGGGTTCTTACGCTGTGTAAAGTTACAAAATTGTTTCGTTAAATCCAATTGATTTTATATTGTTTTCTTTTTAGGACGGTGTTTTATCCCGTGAGCTTTCGTATGAGACTTTTGCATTTCGAGGTGCGTAGATTATAAATGGGCTTAAGACCGCGCCGACGGTCGAAAGGGAGAAACACGCCCTTTTAGGGGCAAAGAGACCGCTTTTTCTTCCTCATCTTCGACCCCTATGGGGATCGTACAAACATTGAATTTCCCCCACGTTGTTTCCCCGGGGTGTCGACCCCCATGGGGTCTTAACCCCGGGCTACTTTCGTGCGATGCCTACGGCATCTTTTGCCCCTATCGGGGCGCAAACGCTGTACGAATACCGGACACACCCTCATATAGATCGGAGGGGGTATTTTGGTACGTACCGAGAAAAAAGTTTCGGTACGTGAGAGATTGAAACGAGACCCGTACCGAGAAAAAAGTTTCGGTACGGGTCTCTTTTGTATGGAGTGCAGGGTACGCCCGGTACCTCCCTTCTCCTGCGACTTCTGTGCAGGGCACGCCCTATACTTCTACATAAAGGCTGCGGACTAAGGGAGGGGGTCGAGATAGTAGCTGATGCGGCCACCGGTGTCGCCGATTTGGGCGGAAGAATCGTACCAGTTGACGATTTGGAGTTTGAAAAAGCTCCGACCGTCAGCCGTACGGATGACGTAGGTGTGAAAGGACGGGGTATAAGTGATGGGCGGACCGGAGAGGATGATAGCGGTATCGAGGACGGGATTGGCGCTCGTGAGGGTGGTCTGTATGCCGGAGTTGGGGTCAAACCAGGGGTTATCGTTGATATCGACACCTTCGCGCGCCATCTTGCCGAACCAGTCCCTCTGGGAGTAGGCGATCCGGACGCTTGTGTCGTCGTCACTGACCCACTTCAAGTCTTCGGGCAGGTCGGAGCGGCTTTTCACGTCACCGAACTTCACCCGACCGAGGTCGGCTGCGGCACCTTTCCCGGGTCCGGACGTACCGCCATTGGTGCGCATATGGTAGCCGCAAAACGCGAGATCCCAATCGAGGCGACTGAGTTGCTCGCCCTCGCGAATCTCTTGGTTGGGGGCTTTTCGGTTAAAGACTTCGCCCGTGCGGAGGTTGAAGTAGAGCCAGTCGTGTGTCACACCGCTCTGATAGCCCGTGACACGGGGTAGGACGAGACCGTCGAAAGGCTCGGCGTCGTACTTGGTGTCGAGAATGCAACCGTGGAGGATGAAGGCACAAAAGATAAGGAGTAGCGGCGTCTTTTTCATAAAGAGAGTCAGTCAAAACCAAGGAGGCGGTCGATACTCGTCTCTATTTGGACGAAGAAGCGCCTGCCGGGCGTGGCGGGGACGTTAAAAGCAGTGAGTCCGGAGCCTATGGTGGATGGAATATAGTCCGTGAGGTTATCCACCCCCAGAGTGACTTTTACCTTGTCAAAGAAGACCTGCGTGACGCTGAGGTCGGAGATGAAATAAGCGGGGAGGTGTATGCGGAAGTAGGCTTCGTGCGAAAACTGCTCTCCCGGAAGTCTGAGGCGGTCCTGAATATCGTAGGACTTGGCGCCCATCACAGAGGCACTGAGGGAGGCGGAGAGGCGGTAGTTTTTCCCCTTCTGCCACGCATAGCGAACACTTGCCGTGGCGGCGTGAGGAGAGGTGGGATTGAGACGCAGTCCGTTGGTGCGGCTGATGTCGGCGTAGGAGTAGGAAGCGTTCAGCGTCCAGGAGTCGGAGGGCTGCCAGCGGGCAAGAATCTCGCACCCTAGGATGCGCTGAAAGGAGAGGTTGCGGTACTCGAAATTGTACTGCATATCATAGATCTTCCACACGCCTTCGATCTTGTCCCTGTAAAAGTTGCCGTAGAGAGCACCACTGACGAAGAAACGGGCATCCGAGTACTCTGCTCCGACGGACACGTAGTCGTTGCGCTCCGGTCTCATAAACTCGTCCCCGCGGATCATAAAGATACCGAGGTGATCCCAATTAAAGAATAGTTCCTTGATGGACGGTGCGCGGTAGCCTTTGGCGTACACGGCACGAAAGCTCCAATGCTCGTCCGGCGAGAACTTCCCCGCCAAGGCCGGCATCCAGGCGAATCCGAAGTGTCCCGTGTAGCTCGTACGGAGACCGAGATTCAGGAAACACCGGTCTGAGATCGTCCATTCGTCCTGAAGATAGGCTTCCGTCTCACTGAGTGCCCTCGAGAGCATCTCCCGTGACCCTTTCCCCGCAAAACGGTCGCTCGTAAGCTCATCGGATGGATGCTCGACACCGAGGGTGAGGGCATGACCCTCGAAATAGGTACTCGTCAGTGAGAGACGGGGTCTGAGGATTCGGGAGGCGTAGACCGTCTTCCGCTCATCGCGAATCTCGTGGCGCTTATACCGGGTGTAGAAGTCCGCGTGAAGTGTCGCACTGAGGGTGAACCAATCCCGAAACGCCCAAGAGACACGACCGCCTACCGTGTAGTCTTCCGACTGGGTGAAGGCGAGGTTTTGGTAGCCATCGTACTGATTCATCCGGAAAAGATTGCCATAGACCATCGCCTTGAAACGGTCGGATGGTTCGAAATGCACCTTCTGCGAGAGGGTCAGGTGCTCAGATCCCTCCACGCCCATCACGGGACGCTTGAGACCGGAGAGGATCGTGGTATCCGATGGAAGGAACGGGTTCGCTTCCCGAGTGTATACTTTGGCGTCGTCTCCTGCTTGGTAGATGTTGTACGCATCGCTTGTCCCGTACCACGCATCGGTTTGGCTCGTGAAGTTGCCGAGGTGAGCGCCCATAGAGAACCACGCTTGGACGTTGGGACGGTCGGCATTTTTCTCAAACATCCAGAGGAAGTCCTTGGGCGAAGCGTCGGGGAAGTTGAGTTCGTTCATCTGTCCCCATCTCATCCCGGCATCTATCTCGAGCGGTTGCCCGCTCTTTTTGGTAATAAAGTCCACGACGGCGCCCGTGGAAGCCCTGCTCCCGTAAATGGTGGAAGAGGCTCCTTTGACGATCTCGATACGGTCTATGGCGTGGATGTTGAGCCGCTCGAAGTCGATGTTACCCGCCATATCTCCCGCCATCCGCTCTCCGTCGAGGAGGATCGTGACGTGCCGGGCATCGAGTCCCTGGAGGTTGAGCTCGTTGCCAAAGGCGGCTTTCTGTACATTGAGCCCCGCGGTCTGTTGGCGGAGCAGCGTCTCAATGTTGCTGTATCCGAGGTCAGCCATACGCTTGCCGTCGATGACCCGCGTCTCGATGGGGGAGAGCTTAAGGGGTCTCTGAAGTCGCCGGACGGTGACAACGAGGTCCTCAAGGTTGTGCGTTCTAAGGGTATCTGCCCCCGCTTCCGTTTGCCCACTGGCAAGGGAGGGGAGGCAGAAAATGGTTAATATGGAAAGCAAGAAGCCCCTATTCATGGACGACCTTGGGCTTTCTTCCAAGCCGCGTAATCTTCCTCGAATTTTTTCTTTTCGGCTTCAAAGTTTTTGACGCGCTCAGGATCTACCTTCTGGCGGAAAACCTCAGACTTGACACTCATCAAGTTAAAGTCCAGATTGAACTGGATCTCGTGCGTCTCTGCGTTGACAAACATCGTGACTTTGCCACCTGTCCCACCCGGCATCTTTGGCATATTGGGACTGATTGGAGAGAGAGAAGTAACGCCGTTGTCGCCGTAGAGTTTGATCCAGCCATCTCCGGGCATCTCTGTCTTTTCCCACTGGTTTTCGGGTACCGGCTTGAGATCCGCATTGAAAAAGAGCTTGAGTGGCATCTTCCCCACAGAGAAACCGTCGAGCTTGAGGAGAAGGGTGTTGTCGGCTTTCCACTCGAAATTGTACATCATGGGAGCGCCGGTTTCCAGGCCGGTGAGGTTCTTTTCGCTCATAAAGGCGTGCGCACTCAGCACCACTTTTCCCGTGAGGAACGTCTTGGCACTTTCGATTTTTTCGGTCTGCGTCATAGGACCGGACGGTTTGGTGCAAGAAGCGAGGCCACCGAGGATGAGCGTCGCCAAGGAGAGCGAGAGGATTGTTTTAAGTTTCATCGATTCGTTTGTTTTTTGATGAGCGTTATATACGTAATTGTTTCACTATTGCAAAGGTAGACGGAATACAAATGCGCGTCAATAGCGAAATTAGGTGAAATAAACGTCCCATTCCGGGTCGGGAAAAAGATCTTTCCCCAAAAGTAATGAGAAGGGGGCATCTGTAGCAGACAAAGGGTGCTTTAATCGAGTCCTGATCTTGGTACGTAACGAGGCGATTACTTCGGTACGTAGGACAAACGAAAAAGACACAGACCGAGACTACCTTCTTGGTACGTATCTTTTTTTCCGAAATAAAGAGTCAGGCATTGAAGCTACCTTCTAATCCTTCCTGCCAACTGCCAATACTCTTCGGTAAAATGGCTACATTTGTGGGACGCTCCACGATAAAATGGACGCTATCAGACTTTAATGGGACAGATATTCCTTATCATACTTATCTTTATAGTACTCCTGCTGTGGGGGCTCTACAGATTCTTCAGTCCGGTCATCAAGGTGTACCGGCAGATGTTTGACGCGGGTCGGCACCGCCCCGGAGATGGTGCCGACAGTGGCAGAAAAGACCGCGAAGACTCCGGTGCGCCAAAGGACACAGCCGAAGAGCAATCGTCCGTCGACCTCATCCACGAGACCAATATGGATCTCGAGGGTGGCGAATATGTCGACTACGAAGAGGTAAAATAAGACCTTTGCATAGCACCTCGCCGGCTGCATCGCATTCGGGATTCGGGACATAGCTAAGAGAACCGGAGGGCACTCCTTTCAACCTTATCCTTAGCGCATTGCATCTGAAGAAGCCTGCAAGAATCTCCCCCAATAACGGAGTTTTTAGTACCCCGGGATCTCCATGCAAAGGACTCGAGACAGGTCTCCGAAGAAGGGGAAATCAGCCCACAGACGCAAAAAAAGCTTCATTTCGGTCAGAAAAATTTGGCAGTTTCGGAAAAGTTGGTATCTTTGCGAAGTCAAACAACAGTAAAGAGGTTGCAGAGACACCCAAAGAGGGGGCAAACATTCTTCGTTAGCTCAGTTGGTTAGAGCATCTGACTGTTAATCAGAGGGTCCTTGGTTCAAGTCCAAGACGAAGAGCAGGCATCACGCATCAAGCACAAAGCGAATAAGGACTTGCAGAAAATCCGCAAGCCCTTATTCGTTCGTATGCGGACGTCTGTATTGGAGAAGGGCAGAGCGTACCCATATCTATTCGGCATCCTAAGGAGCCGTAAAGGATTTTTGGGGGAGAAAATCGCCGATGACCCGTGACAGAACCGGCTCTATCGCTTTGCAGAAAGGAGAAGGGCGGAATAAGTGAGGGAGAGAGGCACCCCGGGAGAGAGACCGCCCGAGTGGCGCAAATCCTCTTCCATACGCGCGAGACGGGCAGGCGTCCAGATGCCTTTTTGATCTGCGGGAAGCCCGCCGGTACCGGTCTTCCGAATGTGGCGGAGCAGCCCCGTAATGTCGGGAAACGAGAAGGTATCCCTCATCTCCTCCATACGGACATCGGTAAAGCCCCCTTGGGAGAGGGCTTCCCTAATCTCCGCCTCCGTGGGATAGCTGAGGGCTTTGCCGGTAACAGCCGTCAGCTCGTGAAAGTTGTCGGGGAGGAACGTCCCCAGCAGGATCTGCCCCCTCCCCCGCTCGAGGTGCTCTGCGGATTTTCGGAAGAAAGCGACCGGATCCCGCCACCACTGAATGGAGGCATTGGAGGCAATCAAAGTATAGAACCCGCCCCACTCCATCGTCTCTGCGTCACCGATGAGGAGCCGGTGCCCCGTGCCGGTCTTTTCACCGAGATAGGGCAGGACTTCAGGGGATAGGTCGTTGAACGTAAAGCGGCTGCCCGAGGGGAGTTTTGAGAGGAGCTTTTCGCTCAAAAGCCCCGTGCCGCAACCCAGCTCCAGCACCTCTTCCGGCTCACCGGAGACATCACGATAGAGGGCGATGAGACGCCCGGCCATCTCTTTTTGGAAAAGAGCCTCGCTGTCATAGCTTGACCAAGCCCTACCGAAGCGGGAACGGATGAGCGCCTTATCAATCATCCGTAGTCAGAGGAAAAAAATCGCCCCACGAAGCGAAGGAGAGAAACGGGTAGTGTCCTTCGCCCTCAAGCAGGGTGACGGGGACGCCCGCTTCCGACCAATAGGCCGTTTGGTTGGCGGGCGGGATAATGAGATCCCTCTCCGAGACGAAAGCCCGGGACCAGGGAAGACGCGGACGGACGATGCAGCCGGCCGCAGAGTCTTTCACGCAGTTGTAGACACCGAGAAGCTCACCCTTAAGGTCTTCCGTGGAGCGGGCGTGGAAAGTCTTGTAGACGTCAAGGAGCTTTTTACCCCCGACCATACGGCGGTCAAACTTCTCCCTCGAGACTTCATCAAGTCCCCTCAGAGTGCCTTCGAAGACCGGTATAGGGATGCCGTAAAGGTCGTGCATAGGGAGCGGGGTACCGTTCACGGCCACAGCCCGGGAGAGCGGAGGAAGCTTTTCCGACAGCCTATCCGCAGCCCAGACGCCCATACTCCAGGCAAGGAGGTAGACGCACTCATAGGCGGAGAAGTCGGGCAACACCGAGGGCAGAACCCGGTAGTCATGGAAAGCGCAGTAATCCCAGCCCTCGGGGAGCGAGAGACGGGAGACGGCTTCGGGCGTGGTACCCCACCCCGAGAAGTAGAGGAGGAGGGTGCGGTTGCCTTTGTTTCGGACTTGGAAGGTTATTTCCATCTTGCCAAGACCTCTTTCAGTTGCCGGACTTCGTCCTCTTGCATCGCAGCAGTGAGGGAGAGGCGGAGGCGCTCCGTACCCGCGGGGACGGTGGGCTTACGGATGGGACGGACGAAAAAGCCCTCATCCGTCAAATCCTTTACCGCATCAAGGATGCGGTCGGGTATGATGAAACTCATAATAGGCGACTCGAGTGCGGGATCCAAGAGCACCATCAGACGGCGGAGGTGAGCCCGTCTCTCGTCCATACGGAGGACTTTCTCGAAGACGAAGCGGCTCCAAGCAACATTGAAAGGCGGCAGCGCCGTCGAGTAGATGAAAGGCCGGGCCGAGGAGACGAAGAGATCCCGGAGCTCGGGACTTTGGAGACTGAAAGCACCCACCGAAGAAATCCCCTTGCCGAGCGTACCCATCAAGAGATCGACGCCGGGGAGCACGCCCAGCTCTTTTGCCACGCCAAGTCCTCCGCCGAAGACGCCCATACCGTGCGCTTCGTCGACGTAGAGGTGCATCTCGGGGAAGAGTTGCTTCAGGGACACGATCTCCGCGAGCGGAGCGATGTCGCCGTCCATACTATAGACAGACTCGACGACGACCCAGATGTGCGCATAGCCCTCGGACGAAGCGCGTCTGAGCTGTGCTTCGAGGCTCCGGACGTCGTTGTGTCCGAATCTCGTGAACCCGCTCTTCGAGAGCTTGATGCCTTCGATGATCGACGCGTGGACGAGACGGTCAAGGATGAAAAAAGTGTCCTTGCCCCCAAGGACGGGGATAATGCCGCTATTGGCGTGAAAGCCGCCACCCCAGACGAGCGCAGAGGGGAAGCCGTACACTTCTGTCAAAAAGTCCTCAAACTCGCGGTAGACGCGGTCGTTGCCGGAGAGAAGCCTCGAAGAGGAGGCGGAGAAAGGAACGTCCGAAAGGGGAGAAGCAAGGAACTCGCGCCTCAGCTCCGGCATCGCTTGGAGCCCGAGGTAGTCGTTACTCGAGAGGTTGAGGAGCTTTTTCCCGGCTATCTCCACGTATTTCCCTTTGATCTCGAGATCTTGGAGGGTCCGAAAGGTTCCCTCTTTTTTGAGAACCTCGAGGCGTTCGCGGTAGAGGCTCATTTCGCGCCCTCCTTCAGGATCTTGACGAGACCGCGGGTGAGCGTCCGCACCTCTTCGTCACTAATCGCCATAAACTGCGGCTCCAGGTAGACGAGCCGACCAAAGGGGCGTACCCAGATGCCTTCCTCTACGAAGCGGGGAATGAGCGCCTTCATATCGACGGGGTCTTTCATCTCCACCACACCGATGGCGCCGAGCGTACGCACTTCTTTCACCGTCTTCAGGTCGGCAGCTTCCGCCAGTCCCTCCCCGAGGAGTTCCTCGATTCGGGAGACACGTCCCGCCCAGTCTTGAGAAAGGAGCAGCTTGACCGAAGCGATGGAGACAGCCGCGGCAAGGGCATTTCCCATAAACGTCGGGCCGTGCATAAAGCACCCGGCCTCACCTCCGCAGATGATGTCTGCGATGCGCTTCGTGGTGCAGGTTACGGCAAACGTCATATAGCCGCCCGTAAGCGCTTTGCCGAGCGTGATGATGTCGGGCTTTATCTTTGTGTAATAGGTCGCAAGGAGCTTACCCGTGCGTCCGAATCCCGTGGCTATCTCGTCGAAGATGAGGAGACACCCGTACTCGTCCGCAAGGCTGCGAAGCCCTTCGAGGTACTCTGGTCGGTAGAAATACATCCCGCCGGCTCCTTGGACGATAGGCTCTACGATGATGGCGGCGATCTCCTCGCCCTTTTCTTCAAGCAGCGCCCGCATCGGGCCAAGGTCTGCCGCATCCCAAGCTCCGTGGAAAGGCGAGTGCGGTTGGGGGACGAAGTATTGCACGGGCAAAGCGGAGCCGAAGAGACTGTGCATCCCGGTGACGGGGTCGCAGACACTCATCGCCTGCCAGGTATCGCCGTGATATCCGCTCCTTATGGTCGCGAAGTGGAGGCGCTGTTTCTCGCCGAGCGACATCTGGTACTGGAGCGCCATTTTCAGCGCCACTTCGACGGAGACGGAGCCGGAGTCGGAATAAAAAAGTTGGTCTATGCCCTCGGGGAGTATCTCATCCACGAGGAGCTTACCGAGCTCGACAGCGGGGCGGTGCGTAAACCCTCCGAACATCACGTGTGAGAGGACACCCGCCTGCTCCCGGAGCGCACGGGTGAGGACGGGGTTATTGTACCCGTGGAAGGCGCACCACCAAGAGCTCATCCCGTCCAGAAGCCGTGTGCCGTCTTCGAGGGTGATGTAGCAACCTTCGGCGCTCTTTACGGCGTAGTTGCGGAGCGGGTCAATGGTGGAGGTGTAGGGGTGCCAGAGGTGGTCGCGGTCCCACTTAAGGAGTTCGTCCGTAGTCATTCCGTCCACGTCGTCTCCTTTCCCGCATCATAGCCTGCTTCCGCGAAGAGACGCATATCGCTCTCCGTCACCGAAGCTTTTGTGGTCAAAAGGTCGCCCGTGATGGCGGCGTTGATGCCTATGTAGAGTGCTTTTCGCTGGGTCTCTTCGCCATAGAGTGCCCGTCCGCCGCTGAAGCGGAGATAGGCCTCGGGGTTGGCGAGACGGAAGAGGCAGATGGAGAGAAGCAGTTCGTCGTCATCAAGTGGCTTTCGGCCACCAAGCGGTGTGCCTGCCATCGGGTGAAGGAAATTGATGGGTATGCTTCCGATGCCGAGAGAAGCGAGGTAAAGCGCGAATTCTGCCCTCTGCCTCCGGGTCTCTCCCATACCGATGATACCGCCGCTGCAGGCGCGCATTCCTACGGCACGGGCGTTGCGGAGAGTCTCTTCCTTTTGTTCCTGGGTGTGGGTGCTGACCAAAGTAGGAAAATAGGACGGTGCACTCTCCATATTGCAGTGGTAGGTAGTACATCCCGCGTCTTTGAGTGCCTGAAGCTGCTCTCTCGTGGCCAAGCCGAGCGAAGCACAGAGGTTGATCTGCCCGCCTCGCTCCCTTATGGCGTCAAACATCTCCCCGTACACGGCATTTTCTCTGCTATTGGGGCGTTTGCCACTGGCTACGAGCGAGAAACGTCCGATACCCTGGCTCTCGTTAAAGAGGGCTTGGTCACGCACTCTGTCCACGGGCAGTACGCCGTGCACTTCGGAGTCCGTGCGGTAATGGGCACTTTGTGTACACCACGCGCAGTCCTCGGGGCAATTGCCACTCTTCACGTTGATGATGGAGCAGGTGTCAAACCCATCGCCCATTACTTTCCGCGTGATCTCGTGGCAGGCCTCGTAAAGTTCTTCCCGGGGCGTATTTTCGGCTGCGGCGAGGAGTTCGTCCACGTCCTTAAACCGATACCCTCCTATTATCTTGTCTGCTAATTGGTTCATTTGTTCCGAAAAATCAGGTTAAAGCGTGTCTACCTTCAAGATACCGCCTGTAGCGGGATCAAGGATGATCTCCGTCATCTTGTCCCTGTCGGTGAAGAGGACCTCTTCGAGAGCCTCTTGGTGTCCGTACTGGGCCGCAGGGTAATCGCTTCTGAAGAGGATCTTGCCCTCATAGGAGATCTCCACGGACACGCGTCCCGGCATGGTATAGACGATGCCGCGGCTGAGCTGCCTTTCCTTTTTGCGGCGGTCTCTCTCGTCGAGGACGGGGGACTGCTCGGTCACTTTCACGGTCAGATACACAGGTGAGCCGCGCAGATCGTCTTTGTCCAAAAGTCCGTACTGCTCCGAAAAACGCGCGATGACCTCTTCGCCCTCGGCGAGAGGGATGCCCTTTAGGACGAATGTTTGCTCTGCCGTGCGTATGGAGCCCGTGAACCGCTCCGTAAGCGCGCACTCGGCTTTATCGAGGCCGGAGACGGCCACTTTCATCGCTTCGCCGTCCACAAACGGCTGCTCGCTCTGACCGCTGATGACTGCCGTGCGACTGTCACGGAGGCGGAAAATCTCGTCTGCCGCTATCTGGGCTTTTTTGGCCACGGTGGTTGCCTGTACGTACTCTCGGGGCATCCCGATGAGCGCTTCAAAAGCGCCATCGGCGGGCAGCTTGGAGATTTTGCTTTCGGGAAGTGGGGGAAGGGAGGCAGAGGGGGCATTGACACCCAAAAGGATGCCGTCCGGGGAGAGGGTGACGTTCGTGCCGGTGTTGCGTCTGGAGAAACGGGTGGAGAACTTCAGCGTGTCGCTCGGCACGCCGTAAGTCCCGGCCGTAATGTCCCTTAGGACAAAAGTATGCTTCTCTTTCATCACGGCATCCTTTACCCCGAGGTAACGCATCGCGTAGAGCGCGAATTCGCCCGGCTCTTCGTGGCGCTCTTCGACCCCGAAGACTGCGTAGAGTGCCGTCTCGGGCAGGGTGTAGGTGACCGTATTGTCCGCCATGGCGGAGATGTCGAAACGCTCCGTCCGCACCTGCCCCGTCGCGGGATGAACCCATAGTAGTGCAAGGAGGGAAGCGGCAAGTAATATGCTGTATCTTTTCATCTAAAAAGCACCGTCTATTTGTTTCTTATACAAAGATACCTTTTTAGTCACAAGTCCACCTCCGCCATTGTGTCCGACATTGTCCGACTTAGTCTGACCACATCTGACCTCGTCCGTTAGCTGCGCCAACTCAAAACTGCTTACAAACGGGGTTAGGATTCGAGGAAAGAGCGGTCGACGAGGAAATGGCGGCGGGGCAGCTCGCGAAGCGCCCTTTCGTCGTGGCTCACCAGCAAGATCGCACTCTTCCGGTTGAGCGTGGGGAGGAGTTCGTAGAGCTTTTCCCCGAACGCTCTGTCGACGTAGGAGTCGGGTTCGTCGAGGATAAGGAGGTCGGGCGAGGAGACGAAGGCACGGGCAAGAAGCACCCGCTGGAGCTGTCCGCCGCTGAGGGCGCCTATGGCCGTGGACGCATAATCCGTCATACCGACCGTCTCAAGCGTGCAGGAGATGCGCTCTTTCCGATCCTTGAAGTCCGTGCCCACGAGACCGCTCGCCACCGTTTCGGAGACCGAGATGGGGAACTTCCGGTCGATCCGATTCTGTTGCGGCATATACCCGGTCGACGGACGGGTACCTCCGGGATAGAGGATACGCCCCGATAGGGGGTTCAGCAGTCCCAAAAGTGTACGAATGAGCGTCGTCTTTCCGCCTCCGTTCGGACCCGAGATACCGATGAAATCGAGTGCCCGCACTTCGAAAGAAACCCCACCGAGGATGGGGCTTCCCGGCTCATAGCCGAGGGTGAGGTTTTCGGCAGAGAGGAGGATGCGGTTCATTTGCGGGACGGGGTCTCGGTGAGTGCGGAGACAAGGAGGCGCATCTGCCCCTCCCAGTCGTAGTCGTAGGGGTTAATCTCCACCGTCTTGATCGAGAGCTCTTTAGCAGCGGAGCGGCTGCCCGATGGGTTGAATTCTTTCTGCACCAAGACTGTCTTCACACCCGCTGCGGCGGCTTCGTGGAGGACGGAGGCCAGATGACGCGGCGAAGGCTCTTTGCCGTCCTCTTCGATTACGAGCTGACGAAGTCCCATCTCACGGCTGTATGCGGTGAGAGAAGGATGGTAGATGAGAAAAGCTTTGGGGGAAGCGTCGGATGCGTAGGCCTCGCGGCTCTCGTTCTCAAGGTCGAATATTTTCGCGAGTAGCGCCTCGTAATTTTTGCGCAAAACGGTCGAATCACCGGGGAGGAGACCCACAAGCGCCTCGAAGGAAACTTCCGCAATCTGCCTACCGCCCTCAAACGAAGTCCAGAAATGAGGGTCACCCAAGGGGTGGGTATGTCCGTCTCCGTGCGCCTCTTCACCCGGAAAGAGCAGGTCGTGCGGCATTCGCTCTGCGAGGTTGAGGACTTTGGGTTCGGTACCGGAGAGGCGGTCTATCCACGCTATCTCGAAAGGCAACGTACCGGTGTAGATGAAAAGGGCACTCTCTTCGAGACGCGCAATATCGAGTGGCGAAGGGTCGTACTCTTCGGGATTTGCGACGCGTGGCACCATCGGACGAGCCGTGACAAGCCCGCCCGAGATTTGATCCACAAACCAAGCCTGCGGGGCTACGCTTACGGTGACAAGGGGTTTGTCTGCCCCGCGATGTGCGTTTTCCTCACTGCAAGACGTCAGTCCGAGCAGCACAACAAGCGCGAGGATAAATCTATGGAAGTTCAATTTCTTTGCGCTCAACTAAAGATATGACGGGATTCTCACGAAATACTCCGGGAGACTCCGACCCGCATCAAAAAACCACACCCACCGCGCCCATCTCTCTGACGATAATAAGCGCCGTATAAGCAGCGAAAATGAGTGCCAGGACAGCACCCTCCGGGCGGGTGATCTTGTCCTTACCGATCCAGATGGCAAAGCAGAGCAAAATGAGCGTGCCGAAGAGCTGCACGAAGAGGTCGAGATACGTAAAGCTCAACCCCAAGAGCGGATGCACCGTACCCGCTATGCCGAGGACAAAAAAGATATTGAAAATGTTGCTGCCGATGATATTGCCCACAGCTATGCCGGAATCTTTCTTGATGGCCGCCACGACGCTTGTAGCAAGCTCCGGGGCAGAGGTACCCCAGGAGACGAGCGTAAGCCCGATGAGCGTCTCGCTTACACCGAGGGAAGCGGCAAAGGCGGCAGCATTATCCACAAAGACGTTCGATCCCCATACGAGAAGCCCCAGCCCCACGGCTATGGAAAGGAAGATGTAGAAGAAAGAGCGTTGCCTTAGAGGGGCTTCCGACTCTTCGGCAACCTGCTCTTCGGCTTTTTTCATCCGGATGCTCCTTTTCGCCATAAATATGTTATAGAGGACGAAGAGGATGCCCATCAGGACAAGCACCAGAGCTTCCGCCCGCGTGATGTCGCTGGGGCGTCCGTCGAGGACGGAATCCAGAAGGAGGACGGCGAGAATGAGGGAGGCGAGGATGGCGATGGGGATGTCGTAGAGACGGGAGTTTTTGTCCACGTCAAGGGGCGTGATCATAGCCGCGATGCCGAGGATGGCGAAGATATTTAAGATATTGCTGCCGATCACGTTGCCCACGGCGATGCCTCCGTTGCCTTGGAGCGAACCGAGCACAGAGACGGTGAGCTCCGGGGCGCTGGTGCCGAATGCGACGACCGTAAGCCCGATAATGAGCTGGGGAATCTTGAAGCGGGCAGCCAGTGCAGCCGCTCCTTCAGTGAGGTAATTGGCGCCGAAGAGAATCATAACGACACCAGCGACGACGAGGATGAGTTGGAGCCACATAACGGGGTAGTATTTACAGTGTCGGATAGTCTATCGTGGTGATGGAACCATAGTCCGGGACGTGGACAAAGAGGTGCTCGATGTCAAGCTCGCCATTGAGGAAACGGGCGGAGTTGATCACACCGCCGTGGCAGAAGACGGCGATACGACCTTCGTGGCTCTTACGCACCTCCTCGATGAAATCTTTCACGCGTCCGATGAGCCGGTTGATGGTCTCGCCACCCGGAGGTGCCAGAAGCTCGAGGTGCTCGGAGTAGTCAGTATTCCCGCCCGAAGTGCGGAGCGAGTTGAAGACCTCAGCCCAAGGTCTCATCTCCCACTCTCCAAAATCCCGCTCCATAACACGCGGGTCGGGCTTGGCGTCCATACCTGCAAAATCGGCGAGCTTCCTTGCCCGTCTCAGAGGGCTGGAGTACGCGGCGACGTAAGTCCGGGTGTCAAGTACGGACTTGACGGTAGCCGCTTCCGTTTCAAACGTTTCTGAGACATCGACATCGGTTCTGCCGTAGCAGATCGCTCCGGTGACTTGGAGGGAAGTGTGTCGGATCCAATCAATGGTGACCATTTCGGGGTATGTGTTGTGCTGAGTTTCGCTGAGTAAAATAAAAAATGGAAGTTTTACCGCCCGGGGCTCTCTTACCTTATGATTCGGCAAAATCTGGCTTTCCTGCCCCCGCTTTCGCCACACCCCGGCAACTTCCCATACAAAGATACCTTTTTTCTCTCCTGTCCCCTATTTGGAGGAGCTTTTTCCCCCGGTACGTATCTCGGCTGAATGAGATACAGACGCCCCTTCCCTTTTCGCCCGTACCGGGACAAAATCCCCGGTCTGTACCTCCCGAAAGCCTGCACCTGTCACCGGCGCCACGGCGTAAGTAACCGCTCCGTCAGGTCGGAGAGGAGGAAGAGGAGGAAGCCCGTCAGACTCAAGAGGACAATCCCCGCGTACATATCGGGATAATCCACCCTCATCCACGCGTCCACGATGTAGTAACCCATACCCCTGTCCGTGCCATACGTCTCGGTAACGAAAAGTACGGAGATGGCGGTACCCGTGGCCACACGGAGCGCAGAGAGGACGGACGGGAGGACGGACGGCAGAATCAAGTGATGAAGCAACTGGAAGCCACTTGCGCCAAGAGACGTCAGGGTGAGAAAATTCTCCCGGGGAATCTGTCTCAGACTGTCACGTATCGCCACGATGAGCTGAAAGAGGATGATGAGGACGATCATCGTCACTTTGGCCGCGTCGCCAAGCCCCATAAGGAGCATCACCACTGGGAGGAGTGCCAGCTTTGGCACGGGATACAGGAAATACACGACGGCATCGATGATGCCCCCGACTTTGCGGAAACGGAACATAAAGAGTGCCGTCACGAGAGCCAGAAAGAGCGATACCGCAAGCCCGAGGACGATGCGCCACAAGCTTGCCACAAGGTGCGTCCACATCCCTTCCCGTAGAACCTGACCAAGGCGGGCATAGACCTCTATGGGATTCACGAGAACCGGCATACGGAGCGTGACGGCAGCGACAAACCAGACAAGGTTCACCACGAAGATACCCACGGCGATCTTCCAAGCCGATGAAGAAAGGGTGGCTCTGCTCATAGTGCGGTAAGGGCTTGTCGAAGCTCGCCTTCGGTCGGTGCGTCAAAAGTGCGCACCACACGTCCCGGAGCCGTGCCTGCCATCAGGATGACTTTTCCCGCGAGCTCGACCGCTTCGCGGGGGTTGTGCGTGACGATAAGCGTCGTGACGCGGTTACGGCTCCAGATTTCGCGAAATAGCGCCCGAGAGCGCTCTGCAGTAAGGAGATCGAGCGCCGCGAAAGGTTCGTCAAGGAGGAGGAGACGGGGCTTCTGCATAAAGACACGGGCAAGAGCCACGCGCTGGCGCTGACCGCCCGAGAGCTCGTGCGGGTATCGGTCGAGGAGTGAGCCGATGCCGAGGATCTCCGTCACTTCGGACAGCGCCTGCGGATCTGCTTTTACCCTGTGGAGAATCAGGGGCAGGAGGATGTTTTCCCGCACCTTTTTCCACTCAAGAAGTCCGTACTGCTGCGAGACAAGACCGATCGAGACCCGTTTGGGATCCGGTGCTTTCCCGTCCAAAAGAACCTCCCCCGAGTCGGGTAAGAGGAGTCCCGCGGCGAGGTGCAGGAGGGTCGATTTCCCGCTCCCTGAAGAACCCGTAAGCGCGACCATCTCCCCATCCCCGACCGTGAAAGAGACCCTTTCGACTGCTTGGACGGAGGACTTGCGGTGCGGGTACGAGAGGATTACGTCCCTGAGCTCTATCATTATATCCGCCTCAGAGGTCTGCCAAAAGGCTGTCGGCCTTATAGCTCTCCGGCACCAACCCCTTGGAGAGGAGCCAGTCGAGGGTGGCGTCCAAGTCGGTCTGAGCGGGCTTTTCCTTGTGGGTGTATTTGGGCAGGGCGACTTGCTCGACGAGTTCGGGAGGAAAGCCCAAGTCTTTTTCTAAAATCTCCTTGATGTCCGAAACCGGATGACTGAGGATGTAGTCCACACCCAGGTCGTACCCTTGAAGCAAAAGGCGTGCGGCCTCTTTCTTTTCGTCCACTGCTTGCGTGCTGAGGATAAGCCCGGTGACACGGATGCCCATCTCCCGGGTGGAGGCAAGGGTACGCATACCGCCTGCGGTGGTGATGGTGATAAAGGGATCGGGAAGGACGGACGCGTCTATCTTCCCGCCGCGAAGCATCTCCATGCGGAGCGGGATCTTATTGACTTCCACTTTCGTGACGTCCTTATCGGAGAGTCCTACCCTACGGAGCATCATATCCGTGGCGTATTCGATGACGGTATTGCTCGAGACGCCGATTTTCGTCCCTTTGAGCGCCGCAAGGTCTTCTCCCCCGAAGCCCGGGCGGGCGATCATATGGAAATAGCCGTCCAGCTTCATCACGAGACGGAGCGGGATGCCCGCGGCCTGCTGCATCATTGCGCCCGTATAGTCGATGACGGTGCCGTCGACATTGCCGGATTGGAGTGCGGCATCCCGGTCGTTGGCCGAGTAAAACTTGACCACCTCAAGGTTCAGTCCGAGGGAGTCGTAAGCGCCGACCTTCTGTGCGACGAGAAAGGGGAGGATGTCCATCGAGGGCATTGCCCCGATTTTCAGGGACTGTACGGTCCCGGTCTCGTCCTTGGACGAATCTTCTTTTTCCGAACTACCGCATCCCGCAAAAAGGATCGGCAAACCGACCAGAAGGAGCGCTGTGGCTGTGATGTGAGCTGTGAGTCTGTGCATAATGATTTTGGCGATGTGTAAACTTATCTGCAAATGTACCGCTTTTCGGCTGTTTACCCATCATACCGTGGACAGAAATGAGACACGTACCGGGAAGATCTTCCCGGCCTGTATTTCGCCACATCGAGACACGTACCGGGACGATCTCCTTGGTCTGTATCTCGAAGAAATAAGAAATAAGTCACTTATTATATTCCGCCCCCTACAATGAAGAAGCCCCGCCTCTCATCCGAGGTGGAGCTTCTTTCGTCACAAAAACAACAAAATCAACTTCAAAAAATGCTTCGTCTCTTGTTGGAAGACTTGCCCGGTTTTCAAGTCGCTGCGGCTCGAAACGGGCTGAAAACACTTCAAACCAATCTGTATGTCAAAAATTTCGAATCAGGTTACTCATTTCTCTATCTTTTCCTTTGTGATGCAGGAAAGAGACAAAGGTTTAATCCGACGGAGAAAAAATCCACTTTTTTATTTAGCGCAGATCCACTGCCGTGTAGACGACGTCTCCGCGGTCGTTCATCCCCTTGATGAAGAGGACTTTGTCGGGCGAAGAGGCGATGACTTTTTCGATGAGGTCGTTCGCTTCCCGGGGCGTATCCACGCTGACGTTATTGATGGCAAGGATGACGAAGCCTTTGCGGATACCTGCTTCTCTGAACTTCCCGTCCGACACGCCGGCCACCTTGATGCCGCGGCTGATGCCGAGCTCCTGCTTTTCTTCTTTCGTCAGTTTGACGAAGGCGGCTCCGATGTCTCCGGTGGTTTGCTTTTCGACCACCTTGGTGTTGCCCTGGGCGTTTTTGAGCTGGACGTTGAAGGTCTTCGTTACCCCCTTGCGGTCTACGGTAATCTTAGCCACGTCACCGGGGTTAAGCTGGGCAATCTGCTCTTGCACTTGTGCCATGGAGCGGACGCTTGTACCGTTGATGCCCGTGATTACGTCGCCCTTCTCGATGCCGGCCTGCTTGGCGGAAGAAATCGGGGGGAAGTCGGCCACCACGGCGCCTTCGTTCACTTTGAGGTCAAATTCCTCCTTGGCGGCGCTATTTACCGTGCCGCCGATGATGCCGAGGACCGCGCGCTGCACGGTGCCGTACTGCTTGAGGTCTGCCACAACCTTCGAGGCGATGCTCATGGGCACGGCGAAGGAGTAGCCGGCGTAGCTCCCTGTCTGAGAGTAAATCATGGTATTGATGCCGACGAGCTCTCCACGCGTATTGACGAGGGCGCCGCCACTGTTGCCTTTATTGACGACGGCATCGGTCTGGATAAAAGAGGCCACCTTAAGGTCGCCGCCTGCCATGGTGCTCCTTCCTTTCGCGGAGACTATGCCCGCGGTAACCGTGGAGGAGAGGTTAAAGGGGTTGCCGATGGCGAGTACCCATTCGCCCACTTTGAGGGCTTCGGAATTGCCGATGGGGATGGGCTTGAGGTTATTGGCCTTGATCTTGATGAGGGCGATGTCCGTAGAAGGGTCTGTGCCGATGACGGTAGCGGGGAACTCCTCGTTGTCGTTGAGCGTCACGAAGAGCTTGTCCGTATTTTCGATCACGTGGTTATTCGTGATGATGTAGCCGTCCGTGGAGATGATGACACCAGAGCCGAAGACCTCGGCATACGGGCGCCGCTCTTGACCGCGTCCTTGGTCTTGAGGCATCTGCTGGCGGGGCATAGGCATCCCGAAGAAGAACTCAAAGGGGTCGATCATCTGGCTCTCGCTCTGCTGAGGGGCGCTTATCTCGCCTCTGATGTGTACCACTCCGTCGATGGCGGCTGCCGCAGCCTCTACGAAATCCTCGGGGACGCCCCCGGGGGCATAAGAGGCGTTGAGGGCTCTACCCTGTCCGCTGAAGAGTGAAGAGTAGTCGCTGTGACTACCCTTGTCCGCATAAAAATGATCATAGATGACGGCTCCACCAAAGGCGGCTGCCACCATTGCGATGCCCAAAAGTAAAACGGTCAGTACTTTTTTCTTCATAAGTGCGATACGTCTTGTAGTCGATAAATAGTTTCTTAAAGTAATAATGCACGTACAGAGAGACTGCCGCAAGAAGGTCTCTTACACACGAGAAACGGAGTTCTTCGTGGAGGTCTTTGCAGAGTGCCTCAGACGCAAGGCGCTAAGGAGGAGGGCGAAAGGAGTGTACTTTACGTACACGACTAAGCCCGAGACGCGAAAGCAACGAAGCAGATGAGGTGCTATGCAAAGACCTCTTAGAGGGGTTTCTCTCTAACTTGCTATACAAAGTAACGGAAAGATTTCGGATTTAACAAATGCCCCGCCTTGTATTTTAACACTTCATATCTTTATATATGCGACTCTTGAAGTACGTTTTACGGAGATTAACCTCACCTACCCTACTCTTTGCCTTTTATTACCTTTGATGACCCCCTTGCATAGCCTCTCATCTGCTCCCGGTTGCTTTCGGGATACGGGCGGGGTACAGGCCGAGAAAAACAAAAGACACAGACCCGGGGTATCGTCCGGGTCTGTGTCTCGCCATTTTCCCGGTACGTACCGGAAATCAGCCAGAATTTAGCGGAAGGTGTGTCAAAAGTCCGAACTGCTGCGCCCGTTTCGGCATTCGGGACACGGCCAAGAGTACCTTAGTACGCTCCCGTCGCCCTCAGTCTCAGCGCCTTGCATTTCGAACTTTATACACACCTCCGAGGGTGTGTCCTGTGTTTTGCTCCGCGCAAAACACTTTTGACACCCCCTCGGGGAGGCGGATCAACCGAAGTTGTCGAAGTAGATGTTGTCCGGAGAGACGCCGAGGTCGTCAAGCATCCGGAGTGCGGACTGGGTCATGGGACCGGGACCGCACATATAGTATTCGATGTCTTCGGGCGCAGGGTGATCTTTGAGATAATTGTCGTAGAGCGCCTGGTGGATGAAGCCCGTGAGTCCGGTCCAGTTGTCTTCGGGCAGGGCTGCGGAGAGGGCGATGTTGAAAGTGAAGTTGGGGAACTTACGCTCGATCTCACGGAAGTCCTCTTCGTAGAAGATCTCGGCGCGGGAGCGTGCTCCGTACCAGTAGGACACTTTGCGACCCGTCTTCACGGTATTGAAGAGGTGAAGGAGCTGGGCACGGAGGGGAGCCATACCTGCACCACCGCCGATGTAGACCATTTCGGAGTCCGTCTCGTGGATGTGGAAGTCACCATAGGGACCGCTCATCTTAACCTTGTTGCCGGGCTTGAGGTTGAAGATGTAAGAGGAGGCGATGCCCGGAGGAACCTTCATCCAGCCGCCGTTTTTGCGGTCGAAAGGAGGAGTGGCGATGCGGACGTTGAGGGTGATGATGTTGCCTTCTGCGGGGTAATTGGCCATTGAGTAGGCACGTGTCGTCTCTTCGTCGTTTTTGGCCACAAGAGACCACATATTGAACTTGTCCCACTCTTTCTTGAACTTGTCGTCCACGTCGAAAGAGGTGTAGGGGATTTCGTACTTGGGGATCGTAATCTGCGCGTAGGAGCCGGCCTTGAAGTCCATACGCTCGCCCTCGGGGAGCTTGACGGTGAACTCTTTGATGAAAGACGCGACGTTGTGGTTGGAAATGACTTCGCACTCCCATTCTTTCACGCCGAAGACTTCGTCCGGGACGTGTACCTTCATATCCTGTTTCACCTTCACTTGGCAGGAGAGGCGCCAGTTATTCTGGAGCTCCTTGCGCGAGAAGTGGGGCAACTCGGTGGCGATGGGTGCTCCGCCGCCTTCGAGTACTTGGCAGCGGCACTGTCCGCAGGAACCCTTTCCTCCGCAGGCGGAGGAGAGGAAGATGCCTTGGTTTTGGAGTGCATTCAAGAGTGTGCCGCCCATAGGAACGCTCATATTTCGCTCGTCATTGACGAGGAGATTGACGTTGCCCGAAGCGACCAACTTGTTTTTGGCGACGAGGAGCAGCACCACCAGAATCAGAATGATGATGAGGAAGACGGCCGCGCTCACCAAAAGGAAAAATGTTGTACTCATATATTATTATGGTATGATCTGTTCTCTTTTAGGGGGAAAAGGTTAGCTTTTTGCTCTGATATCCTAAGCGGTTGCTCAAAACTTGATGCCCGAGAAGCTCAGGAAAGAGATGCCCATAAGCGCCGTGATGATGAACGCGATGCCGAGACCGCGGAGAGGCTTGGGTACGTCGGAATACTTGAGCCGCTCGCGAATGGCGGCCATGGCTACGATGGCAAGCATCCAGCCGATGCCGGAGCCAAAGCCGTAAGTGGTCGCAAGGCCGATGTTGTGGAGCTCTTCACTCCGCTGCTGCATAAAGAGGGTACCGCCGAGGATGGAGCAGTTCACCGCGATGAGCGGAAGGAAGATACCGAGCGAGTTGTAGAGTGCGGGGCTGAACTTTTCCACCGCCATCTCCACGAGCTGCGTGAAAGAAGCGATGACGGCAATGAAGACGAGAAGAGAGAGGAAGGAGAGGTCTACTTCCGCAAACTTCGGACCGAGCCAAGAGAGGGCACCCGCTTTGAGGATGTAATTCTCGAGGAGAAAGTTGATGGGCAGCGTGCAGGTAAGGATGAAGACGACTGCGGCACCAAGCCCGAGGGAGGTCTTGACGTTCTTGGAAATGGCGAGGTAAGAGCACATCCCCAGATAGTAGGCGAAGACCATATTGTCCACGAAGATGGACTTGACAAATAGGCTAAGATATTCTTGCATATTGCTTTTGGATGTCTAAGATTGCTATTGTGGGGCAGTGGTTATTCGTTTTCCTGAAGCTCGGGTTTCCAAGAGCGGTGTACCCAGATGATGCACGCCACGAGGATAAGTGCGGCGGGCGGCAGGATCATCAGACCGTTATTGACGTAGCCCATATCGTAGAAGCTCTGGGGGATCACACGGAACCCGAGCAGCGTACCGGAGCCGAGGAGCTCGCGGAAGAAGCCCACGATGACGAGGATGAGACCATAGCCGAGACCGTTGCCGATACCGTCGAGGAACGAGTCCCAAGGATTATTGCCGAGGGCAAAGGCTTCGAGCCGTCCCATAAGGATACAGTTCGTGATGATCAGCCCCACGAAGACGGAGAGCTGCTTATTGAGGTCGAAAGCGAAGGCGCGGAGGAATTCGCTGATAAGCGACACAAGCGCCGCTACGACCACGAGTTGGACGATCATACGGATCGAGTTGGGGATCGTCTTGCGGAGGAGCGAGATGATGACGTTGCCAATGGCCACGACGGCGGTGACGGAGAGAGCCATCACAATCGCGGGTTCGAGCTTGGAAGTAACCGCCAGTGCGGAGCAGATGCCGAGCACCTGTACGACGACGGGGTTATTTTTGCCGATGGGCTCGAGGAGTATATTCTGCTGTTTCTTATCAAAAAGTCCCATAGATTAAACTTTTTCTTTGTGCGTCTGTCTTAGTGGGGATACTTACTCTTTCCCGGATTGGAGTTTCTGGAGGAAAGGATCATAGGCACCGATACTCTGGCTGAGCATGGCTTGAACACCGTTGCTGGTGAGGGTACCGCCGGAGATGCCGTCGACATAGTCCCGGCTGGCATCCGTCTGCCCTTTCTTTACGACACCGATGCTCTTGAAGGCGCCGTCTTTGTAGAATTCCTTTCCTTCAAACTGCCCCCTGAATGCCGGAGTAACGATTTCGGCACCGAGACCCGGGGTTTCCCCTTCGTGGCTGAAGTCTACGCCATAGACGGTGTTGCCGTCGTCATTGAGCGCCATATAGCCCCAGATCGGGCCCCAGAGACCTTGTCCGCGCATACCGAGGACGTATTTCTTTGCGCCATCGACCGTGGCTTCGTACACGGGAAAATTGTCCGCGTTCTTGAGCTCGGAGAGGTTGTAGGCAAAGGCCGGAGCGGTCACGCCGGTACCTTCGGAGCCGGGGACGACTTCACCGTTTTTGTCCACGAGGTAGGAGTTGGTGACGACCTCGAAGTAGGTCTTCATCGCGTCTTCGCCCGTTACGTCCATCTTGAGAGACCGGAGGATCTGGCGCATCTGGTCGATATTCTCGTTGTCTGTCTGACGCTCCTTGAGCGCGGAGGATGCAAGGGCAAGCCCCACGGCTACGAGAACCACCATCACGGCGGCGTATATGATTACGTAAGTGTTGTTGTTCTTATTCATATCTTCTTCTCTATTCTATCGTTTCCAATAAAGAGATAGGCCTTACCGCACGGCCTTGACGGCAGTGATGGCGCGTTTCTTACGTCTCTTGATGTTCTGCTCCACGACGAAGTAATCGATCAGCGGTGCGAAGGTATTCATCAGGAGAATGGCCAGCATCACGCCCTCGGGATAACCGGGGTTAAGCGCGCGGATGGAGATCGCGAAGAAGCCGATAAGGAAGCCGTAGATCCACTTGCCCGCTTCGGTGCGTGCGCTCGTCACGGGGTCCGTGGCCATAAAGACTGCACCGAAGGCAAACCCGCCGAGCAGGAGATGGTCGAGTGCCGGTATATTCATCACAGCCGTTGCGCCGATAGCGTTATACATCAGCGCCGTGAGGTAGCCGCCGCCGAAGACGGAGAGCATCACTTTCCAGGACGCGATACCCGTGGCAAGGAGGATTATGGCACCGATGAGGATGGCAGCCACGCTCGTCTCACCGACAGAGCCCGGGATAAGTCCCCAGAAGAAGTCGGCCGTGGAGTACGGTGTGCCCGTAGGACTCGTGAAGCTCAGTGCGCCGGTGCCTTCCGCCATAGCCTGTCCGAGGGGAGTAGCGCCGGAGAAGCCGTCCACGAGCGTGCCTTTACCGAGACCGAAAGTATCGCCGGTGCGGACGAAGACGTCAGCTCCGGACATCGCCGCCGGGTAGGCAAAGAAGAGGAATGCTCTCGTGACGAGGGCGACGTTGAAGACGTTATAGCCCGTGCCGCCAAAGACCTCTTTGGCAAAAATAACCGCAAAGGCCGTGGCAATGGCGACCATCCACAGGGGCGTCTCCACGGGGATGATCAGAGGGATGAGGAAGCCCGTAACGAGGAAGCCTTCCGCAATCTCTTCGTGTTTAACCTGAGCCACGGCAAACTCGATGCCGAGACCGACCACGTACGACACGACGATGGTGGGGAGTACGGCGAGGAAGCCGAGCCAGAAGTTCGCCCAGAAGCCTGCCTCTTCACCGATGGCGAGGTAGTGCTGGTAGCCCACGTTGTACATCCCGAAGAGGAGTGCCGGGATGAGCGCGAGTACCACGACGATCATGGTACGCTTGGAGTCTATGGCGTCGTGGATGTGTACCCCGCGTTTGCCCGTCGTGGAGGGCGTCAGGAGGAACGTCCTAAACCCGTCGTAGAGCGAGTGCAGTGCCGCAAACTTCCCCCCTTCGGAGAAATCGGGCTCTATGCTGTCAAAGAATTTCTTTATAGGATTCAAAGCAATGGTATCTCTAAAGTTATTTCTTCTGTTGTATTGCTGACCGGACTTCCGGGCTTAGTTCATCTCCTTGTAGAGGAGGTCGAGACCTTTGCGGACGATGTACTGGAGCTCGAGTTTGGAAGTGTCTATGAACTCGCACACGGCGAAGTCCTCAGGTGCCACCTCGTAGATTCCGAGCTCTTCCATTCGGTCGATATCGAAAGCGATGATTGCTTTGATGAGCTGCTCGGGATAGATATCCATAGGGAAAACTTTCTCGTACTCACCGCTCTGAATGATGGCGCGCTTACCGCCATTGAGGCGTGCGTCGAGATCGTACTTCTTACTTCCCGTCATAAAAGAGGGGAAAGAGTGGGACATCGAGAACTTATTCAGTCCCAAAGAGGCCCAGCCGAACAGCTCCACTTTGTCGTCACCCTCCGGTATCACCGTGATGATATTGGAGAGGGGGCTGAGGTACTTGTGCTCGTCCGTGACGAGAGCGCCGGTGAGCACGTCTCCGTCGATGACACGGCGGTGTTCGGGTTTGGAGTCGAGTTTGTCGTTGATGATGGAAGCGATGTCTGCTCCGCTGATGACGTTCACATAGCCAGGGGTGGAGAGACGGGAGCCCGCAAGGACGATCTTACGGCGCATATCCACTTTGCCCGTGGCGAGGAAACGTCCGATGAGGGCGAGCTCGGGGAGGGCAAGGGTCCAGACGGTTTCCCCCTTATTGACCGGGTAGGTATGGTTGGCGAGTACGCCGGCGTTGCCTGCCGGGTGGTTGCCTTCTATTTCGTAAATGTCTGCTCCGTCGAGGTTGATGGCTTCGCCTTTTTTGAAGCCCATCACGACACGCCCGTCCGTCAGTTTGCGGAGTGCGTCAACGGCTTTCTGCAGGTGCTGTTTGTCGCTTTCGATGAGGTCGCCGGCTTTGGGCATCAGCGGTGCGGAGAGGTATCCGGTCACGAAGATGTTCCTCGGAGTGACCTTAGGATTGGGTACGATGTCGTAGGGACGCTGTCTGAAGAGTGCAAAAAAGCCGCTCTTGAGCAAAAGGGCAAGGATCTCTTCGCGCCCCATGGACGCTACGCCCGAAACATCAAACTCTTTATAGTCGATGTTTTGGTCGGCCTTGATTTCCACTGCCAAAATTCTGCGTTTTGCTCCGCGTACCACGTTCGTCACCTCACCGCTCACCGGAGCAGTAAGGAGTACATCAGGATTGACCTTATCTTGAATCACCGGAGAGCCCGCCATTACACGGTCGCCGGCTTTCACCATAAGTCTTGGCTGCAGACCGTGAAAGGCATCCGGAGTCACTGCGAAAGTGTCTCCCATCGTGGCCGTCAAGTCCACCTTGGGCGCTTCTCCCGCCAGTCTTATATCCAGTCCTTTCTTGATTCTTATTACATTAGCCATAAAGAGTATCAGTAGAACTTGATTGATGAGTTATAAATTTTTCGAGTACAAAGTTACTATTTTTAAACCATATATATCCTTATTTCTCGAATAATCTTACTATGCCTCCAAGAGTGCCGTCTTACTCCGTGTCCGGCACCCGATAAATCTTGGTCTGTACCGGGCGAAGTCGCAGGTACGGGTCTTTTTTCTTTCCCGGTCTGTGTCTCGCGTTTGTCCCGGTCTGTACCAAATCTGTCTGGCAGTCCATACGCGCGCACACTTAGAACCGGGGACTCTGCACTCCGAACTGCAAAAAGTGGTATCTTTGGGGCATTATGAAAGGAATACTTCTGCATACCCTCGTCCTATTTTTTGCGCTCACGACCTTTGGCGCGGCTTTTGCCCCGAAGGTCCTTGCGCAACAGCCGGGCTTCATCAATAGCGCACCCTCGATAAAGCCGGTCGAAAACTCCGAGCACAGCATCTTGGCAGACCTTGCCGCCATCAAGGCCGGTCAGGGCATCGTGCGCATCCACCAAAGCAATGCCATAAAGGGGCTGATCAAGGTGCGCACCTCTTCGAGCATCGACCTGCTGGATGACGAGACCCTCTTTACGACTATGCCGGGCTACAAAGTGCAAATTTACTCCGGTAATGCCCGTGACAGCCGCAGCATCGCCAACTCCCGTTCGGCACAGGTGAAGCAACTTTACCCCGACCTCGAGAGCGTCATCCTCTACAATGCCCCCTTTTGGAAAGTCCAAATAGGCAATTTCGTCACCCGGGAAGAGGCTCAAGAAGTACTCCACAACGTCAAGAAGAGCTTCCCCTCTTTCGGAAAACAAAGCTTCATAGTCCGCACGACCATCAAAGTCCCAATATGATTCCATCGGAACCCTCCCACCACGATAATCCTTATTTCACAGAAAACGAGGACGCAGCCTCTGTGGCTCGCGAAGAAAAGCGTCTGTCGGAACTCGTCAAAGAAACCCTCCGGATCGTAGAACCCGACCCCGAAAGAGAAGGGGTCTTGGAGACACCGGTACGTGTCGCCAAGTCGCTCCGATTCCTCACCCAAGGGTACCGGCAGGATCCGCTCTCCATCCTTCAGAGTGCCAAGTTTGAAGTGGACTACCACCACATGGTCATCGTCAAGGACATCGACTTTTACTCGCTCTGCGAGCATCACATGCTGCCCTTTTTCGGGAAAGTGCACATCGCTTATATCCCAAACGGCTTCGTGACCGGACTGAGCAAGCTACCCCGTATCGTCGACGTCTTCGCACGCCGCCTTCAAGTGCAGGAGCGTCTCACCACAGACATCAAAGACTGCATCCAAGAGGCACTTAATCCGCTGGGTGTGATGGTCGTCATCGAGGCTCAGCACATGTGTATGCAGATGCGCGGAGTGCAGAAACAAAACTCTTTGACGACGACTTCGGCTTTCACCGGCGCCTTTAAGAACATCCCGACGCGAGAAGAATTTATGAACCTCATCAAGCGGTAACGGAGGGAACAAGGAATGAGGAAGAGAGAAGACTTCGAGATAATGGCTCCCGTAGGCAGTTGGGACTCGTTTTGGGCAGCAGTCCAAGGCGGTGCCGACTCCGTCTACTTCGGCATCGAGGGGCTCAATATGCGCGCCCGATCTGCCAAGACTTTTACCGTCGAAGATATGCGGGAAATCGCCCGCCTTTGCCGAGAGCGGGGGATGCAGAGCTACCTCACCGTCAATACCATCATCTACGATGGGGATATGGATTTGATGCGCCGCATCGTCGACGCTGCAAGTGAAGCCGGCATCTCCGCCATCATCGCTTCCGACGTGGCGGCGATGTCCTATGCTTTCGAAAAAGGGGTGGAAGTCCATCTCTCCACACAGCTCAATATCACGAACGTGGAGGCACTCAAGTTCTACGCCCGTTTTGCCGACGTCGTCGTCCTCGCCCGTGAGCTGAACCTCGAGCAGGTGCGGACGATATACGACGCCATCAAGAGTGAAGGCATACGGGGACCGAGAGGCGAACTGATACGTATCGAGATGTTTGCCCACGGCGCCCTCTGCATGGCAGTGAGCGGGAAGTGTTACCTCAGCCTCCACGAAATGAACTCATCCGCCAACCGAGGTGCCTGCAACCAGATCTGTCGCCGAGGATACACTGTCACGGACAACGCCACGGGCGACGAACTCGCCATCGAGAACGAGTACATCATGAGCCCCAAAGACCTCAAAACGATCCATTTCCTTAATAAGATGATGGACGCCGGAGTGCGGGTCTTCAAGATCGAAGGGCGCGCACGGGGACCGGAGTACGTAAGGACTGTCGTCGAATGCTATGATGAAGCGATAAAGGCAGAGCTTGCGGGGACGTTTACGGAGGAGAAAGTAGCAGACTGGGACGCCCGCCTCTCTACCGTCTTCAATCGCGGCTTCTGGGACGGCTACTACCTCGGCAGAAGACTCGGAGAGTGGACCCACAAGTACGGTTCCGGCGCCACACGCATCAAAATAAACGTCGGTCGCGTAACGAAGTACTACGCCAAGCTCGGCGTGGGCGAATTCGAGCTTGAGAGCGGGTACATCAAGGAGGGTGAGGAGCTTCTCGCCTCCGGACCCACTACGGGGGCAGTCTTTTTCACCACACAAGAAATGCACCTCGACGAGGGCACGACGGCAAAAGTGGACGAAAAGGGAACCATTTTCAGCATCAAGGTACCCGAGAAAATACGCCCGGGCGACCGCCTCTATGTGATGAGAGTAAAAGAAAACACAGATACCCCACATGGCTATTAAGGAACCACGTACCTACCCCTTTCGCACGGACTTTAAGGTACGGGATTACGAGTGCGACCTCCAAGGCATCGTCAACCATGCCAATTACATCCACTACTGCGAGCACGCCCGGCACGAGGCTCTGGAAGCGCTTGGCGGCTCGTTCCAAAAGTCGCACGACGCAGGGGAGGATCTCGTCGTCGCCAAGCTTCAGATTGAGTACCTCGTCTCGCTCCGCAGCGGCGACGAGTTTTATGTGGAGACCGCGTTTCGCCGGGAGGGCGTACGCGTGGTTTGCGCCCAAAAGATCACCCGAAAAGCGGACGGCGTAAAGTGCGTGATGGCCGAGGTTCACGCCGTCGTCGTCAAGGACGGCAAGCTCAGCCGCGGTGACACCCTTTTCGACCTGCTATTGGGGACCGGCAAGTCCGAAGACTAAACCCTCCCTCCGAGGTTTTCCCGATGACGCTCACTTCCGAAGAACTGGCACTCCTCCGCCTCAGTCTCACTGACGGGGTCGGTCCCGTGACCGGTCGGGGACTTGTCGAGCGCTTCGGTTCCGCCTCCGCGCTCTACGGTACTTCGCCGCGGGAGATGCAGTCCGAGTACGAGGTTAGTCCCCGTTTGGTCCGGATGCTCCTATCGGGCGATGCGCCAAAGAGAGCCGTAGAGGCGCAAGTCGCCCATATCGAAAAAGACGAAGCGGACGGTAAGCCTGTCCGTCTGCTTTTCTCGGGGACAGAAGGGTACCCCGAGTCGCTCGACAACTGCCCCGATGCCCCTCTCGTCCTTTACGTCAAAGGACACCTGCCGGCGGACGCGCCTGTGATCGGCGTCGTAGGCACCCGAAAGAATACACCCTATGCACTCGACGCACTTCGCTACCTCATACGGGGCTGGGCTGAAGAGCGCCCCGACCTCGTCATCGCAAGCGGACTGGCATACGGCGTGGATGCCATCGGGCACACGTTGGCGCTCGACTTCGGTCTCCGTACCGTCGGCGTAGTGGCTCACGGATTGGACACACTCTACCCCGCGTCACACACGCAGCTCGCTTCCCGGATGATTGAGAACGGGGGCGCCGTGGTGACCGAGTTCCCGTACGGCACGCGGGCTCTGCCCCAACGTTTCATCGCCCGCAACCGCATTGTCGCGGGGCTTTCGCTCGGTCTCGTCGTCGGCGAGAGTGCGGCGCGAGGGGGCGCGCTCACCACTGCCGCCTTTGCCTTGGATTACGGTCGGAGCATTTATGCCGTCCCGGGACGGCTCTTCGACCCGATGAGCGAAGGGTGCAACGACCTTATACTCCAAAATAAAGCCGCCATAGCCCTCAATCCCCGTTTTATCCTGGAAGATCTCGGCCTCTCTCACGAGTTGCCGAAAAGTCTGCCTTTACCCTTCGATGAAGAGGATACCCGGGAGGAGGACAACCCGATACTCAGGCTTCTCGGTCAGGCGGAAGAAATGACACTTGGGGAGCTGTCTCTAAGAACGGGTGACCCCGTCTCTAAGCTCTCCGGCGCACTCTTCTCGCTCGAGATGGACGGCAGGATCCGGTCGCTTCCCGGAGGTAAGTACGCCCTCGTACGCGGCAGGCGCCGACCTAACTGAGTGCGCTGCCTCCGTCGTCCCTCATCACCTCGACGACAAGGGCGGAGACCATCTCTCCGAGCTCACGGACAAAAGCGCCGGGGCTGTACTCCCCTTTCTCTATGAGCCGGAGCTTGTACTCCCATTCGCCTGTGAGCTGCACGTCTTTAAGGATCGGATTTTTGATGGTGTGGATAAGCTCCGTGCCGACAGGTGTGGGATGGAGGTTTTTGCGCTCCTTACGGATATAATTACGGCGGAAGAGTGTCTGGATGATGGCGGCCCGGGTGGAGGGACGTCCGATGCCTTTCTGCTTGAGCGCCTCTTTGAGGTCTTCGTCTTCGACGAGCTTGCCTGCCGTCTCCATCGCGTTAAGGAGCGTGGCTTCGGTGTAGGGTCTGGGCGGTCGGGTTTGCTTCTCAAGGAGGTCGGGGACGTGGGGACCGTGTTCTTTTGCCTTAAAAGGCGGCATCTCCCCTTCTCGCTCTTCGTCCGGGGTTTCTTCCTTTGTCTCTTCGTCGGACGGGGAGAGGTCGTTTTTGAAAACGGCTCTCCATCCCTCATCCGTCACCACTCGTCCCGCAGCCTTGAACTCGATTCCCCCGATGTCTGCCATCACCGTCGTCTGCTCGTAGAGCATATCGGGATAAAAAGCCGCGATAAAGCGCCTCATCACCATATCGAAGATGACCTCCTCGGATCCGCTGATGCCTTTGACCGGCTCACCTGTGGGGATGATGGCGTGGTGGTCGGTGACTTTGGAGTCGTCAAAAACCTTCTTCGTCTTGCGGATCTTTTGGTGCGCGATAGGGTCAATGAGGCTCTTGGCATAGGGGTAGAGCCCGTTCATAATGCCGGGGACTTTGGGGTAAACGTCGTCCGGCAGATAAGTGGTGTCCACTCTGGGGTAAGTGACGAGCTTCTTTTCGTAGAGGCTTTGGAGGAGGCTGAGGGTCTCTTCGGCGGAGAATCCGTGCTTCTTATTTGCCTCTATCTGTAGCGAGGTGAGGTCGAAGAGACGGGGCGGACCTTCTTTCCCCTTCTTTTTTGTCACCTTGGTGACGGTAAGCTCTTCGTTTTTGATTCTTTGGATTACTTCCTCAGCTTCCTCCGCGGTGGCATACCGTCCCTTGGTGGAGGAGAAAACGACACCCCGGTAGAGCGTCTTGATCTCCCAATACGGCTCGGGGACAAAATGCTCGATTTCCTCCTCCCTATTTACGATAAGGGCGAGCGTGGGGGTCTGCACCCGTCCGATGGAGAGGGGCTGTCCGTACTGACCGGGGCGGTATTTGACGGTAAAGAGGCGGGTGGCATTCATACCGAGGAGCCAGTCGCCTGCGGCACGCGTCATACCCGCGTAGTACAGGAGGTCGTACTCGGAGCCGTCTTTGAGGTGGCTGAAAGCCTCCTTGATGGCCTCGTCGGTCATAGAAGAGAGCCAAAGGCGCTTGACGGGCTTCGTATTGCCCGCCAGTTGCATCACCCAGCGCTGTATGAGTTCGCCCTCCTGCCCCGCGTCCCCGCAGTTGATCACTTCGTCACACTCCTCCATAAGCTTCTTGATGATGCCGAATTGCTTGACGATACCGGCATCACTTTTGAGCTTAATCTCGAATTTGCGCGGCATCATAGGGAGGTGTACGAGGCTCCAAGAGCGCCACGCGGGGGTGTAGTCGCCCGGTGCCTTAAGCTCGCACAGGTGTCCGAACGTCCACGTGACGCGGTATCCGTTTCCTTCCAAATAGCCCTCACGGGAGGCGCCGGCTCCGAGGATGACGGCAATCTGACGGGCTACGGAGGGTTTTTCGGCGATGCAGAGTTTCACAAAATGGTATAGAGAAAGGGGATAGTTTGTTAAATACAAATGGAGGGCAAAACTCTTGCTTTGCCCTCCATCTTCTATCTGCAGGGATCAGATGCCGAGTTGGTTCCGGAGCTCGGTTACACGCTCATCGGCGCGGGTCTTTGCCTTGGCGAGCTCGTCGCGATCTTTGGGGTTGGCGTGGATCTCGAGGTAAAACTTGATCTTCGGCTCCGTGCCGGAGGGGCGGATGGAGAGCTTGGTGCCGTCTTCGGCGCGGTACTGGAGTACGTTGCTCGTGGTGGGCATATCGAGCGTGAAGACTTCGTTCTCATCCACGAGACGTCCCTTGAGGTTGGAGTAGTCGAGGACTTCAGTGACGGGACTGCCGGCGAGGTCGGTGAGGGGTTCGTTTCTGAACTTGGTCATCATCTCTTCGATCTCCTTGGCGCCAGTGCGACCGGGGCGCACCACAGAGATGTTTTTCTCTACGGAGTAACCGTACTCGAGGTATATTTCGTCGAGAAGATCGAGGATGGTCATCCCCTTTTCTTTTGCCCAAATGGCGATTTCGGAGAGGATAAGGCAGGCGGAAGCGGAGTCCTTGTCTCTGACGAAAGAGTCCCACAGGTAGCCGTAGCTCTCTTCGCCGCCTCCGAGGTAAGTTTTCTTGCCTTCGTTTTTGCGGATGACGTCGGCGATCCACTTGAATCCGGTATAGGTATCGGCGAGTTCGACGTTATTCTTCTCGGCGATTGTGCGGATAAGGTCGGTGGTGACGATGGTCTTGACGAGGTAGGGGTCTTTGCCGAGTGTGCCGGCGCGCCGTCTCTGTTCGATCGCATAGTAGGCGTAGAGGAGACACTGCTGGTTACCGTTGATGAGGACATACGCCCCATTGCGGTCGCGGACGGCGGAACCGAGGCGGTCGGCGTCCGGGTCGGATGCCACGACGAGCTCGGCACCTACCTCTTTGGCGCGGGCGATGGCCATGGCAAGCGCGGCGGGCTCTTCGGGATTCGGAGACTTCACGGTGGGGAAGTCGCCGCTCACCACGTCCTGCTCGGGTACGGTATAGACTTGGGTATAACCGGCTTCACGGAAGAGGCGCGGGATTACTTGCCCTCCGGTACCGTGAATCGGCGTGTAGACGACCTTGAAGTCATGGTGTTTCTTAACCAAATCGATGGAGAGGCGGGTTCCGAGGATGGTGGCGATGTACTTATCATCCATCTCGGAGCCGAGGAGGGTGATTTTTTCGTCGGGGCCGTCCTGCTTCACGTCCTTGATGGAGCGGATCTTATTGACTTCGCCGATGACGTTTTTGTCGTGGGGGGCGATCATTTGGGCACCGTCACTCCAGTAGGCTTTGTAGCCGTTGTACTCCTTGGGGTTGTGGGAGGCGGTGATCATCACGCCGGTCTGGCAGCCCAGTTCCCGGATGGCAAAAGAGACCATCGGCGTGGGTCTGAGGGCAGAGTAGAGGAACGCGTGGAAGCCGTTTGCGGCAAAGACTTCGGCGACGATGCGCGCAAATTCCTCCGAGTGGTGCCGGCAGTCGTAGCCGATGGCGACGCGGAGCTCTTTTTCGTCCGGAAACTCCTGCTTGACGTAGTTGGCCAAGCCCTGCGTGGCAGTTGCGACGTTGTACCTATTCATACGGTTGGTCCCCGGTCCCATAATGCCGCGGAGCCCTCCCGTGCCAAACTCGAGATCCTTATAAAACGCATCCACGAGCTCGGTGGGGTCTTCTGCGTCCAAAAGCGCTTGTACTTCTTTGCGCGTTTCGGGGTCATACTCTTCTGTCGTCCACGCTTTGGCGCGTTCGCGGACACTCCGGAGCAATTCTTCTGAGATAGCCATAGCCTTATTAAATATATGGTGATGATGTTATTCTTTCCTTTCTACAAAGGTAATGATTTCCCGCCAACCTTTCTACGCCCAGACCCTGAGTAGAAAGACCTTTGCCCGAGTGTGCAGAAAATTGCCCCACTTTTCTCGATATAATTTTGCACGGACCTAAATGTTTTCGTCGGTACGGGCAAAAGTTTGCCGTAGGTACGGGAGAAAAGATCTCTTCGGTACGTACCAAGTTTGAGGATTCTTCTAAGGTCCCGATGATGAAGAAAGAGGACAAAAGTGTCAAAGAAACGTGAATCGATGATGTGCGGTTCAAAATAAATGTGTAATATTGCCCTGTAGAAATACATTCATCCGGAGACAACATTATTTTTCTATGAATCCACTTATGAAAAAACAGTACACCTTCTCATCTCTGCCCTCCTCTTGGGATGGGCGCTCACTACTGCGCATAGCGCACAAGCTCAAACAAACCAAGGGAGCTTCCACTTGTCGGGTGCCTCCCAAATCTCCTTTCAAAACACGTTTGCCGACGGTGAAAGTCAATCGGTGTTTACTTTGCAGCCCTCTTTCGGATTTTTCGTGGTCGATAACCTCTCGCTCGGGCTTACCGGTCTCGTGACCTATCATTCCGGACTCGAATCAACGACGTACGCCGCGATGCCTACCCTTACGTATTACATCAATATGGGCAGGGGCTTTATACCGTACGTCGGCTTAGGTCTCGGCTACGTGGGTATAGCGACTAAAGACATTAACGTCGGCGGACTCGGCATAGGCGTGGAAGCAGGAGGCGTACTTATGCTTAACGACCATGTGGGCATAGACTTGGGGTTGCAGTATCTGCGGCAGCAGTATCCGGTAGACGAAATTAAGAGCAGTGCCAACACCCTTGGAGCGACACTCGGGGTTACCGCATTTTTCTAACTCCCGTTAGGGATACAATTAGTATGAGCATACTCAGAATCTTCATTATAGGAGCCGCAATAGCCGGCTTCGCGACACAGACGCCTTCTCTTTACGCCCAAAACGAAGTCATCGATATGCGGTCTGAGACTGCTCCGGTGCAGCAAATCAAAGCGACGCCCGAGAGAGCGCTCAAATGGAAAGTGGCTATTGGCCGCTTTTCCAATGAGACTCAGTACGGGAAAGGCATCTTTTACGACAGGGAAAATGACCCTATGGCCAAACAGGCTCTGGACATACTCTCGTCCAAACTTGCCTCCAGCGGGAAGTTTTTGCTCCTCGAAAGAGACGATCTTGACCTGGTCGAAAAAGAAGTCGAAGCAGGTACGGTATCACAAAAAATCGGTGCCGACTTCATTATCCTCGGGTCTATAACCGAGTTCGGAAGGAAGACGGTCGGCAAAGAAGGTCTCTTTACCGCAGAGAAAATACAAGCGGTGGAAGCCGGCGTGAGCATGCGTATGGTCGATGTCGCCACAGGGCAGATCATATTTTCGGACGAAGCCAAGGGCATCGCCGAGACGTCCTCCAAAAGTACGCTCGGATTTGGAGATAAAGCCGGCTTCGACGCAACCCTGAGCGACAAAGCCATCTCGGGCGCATTTGACCAACTCGTGGAGAATATGATAAAGAAGGTCTCGGACAGACCTTGGCGCACGTACTTCATCAGTGCCGATGCTGACGGTGTCGTCATAGCCGGAGGTCCCTCCCAAGGTGTGCTTGTGGGCGATGTCTTTGCCGTCCTCACCAAAGGCAAGAAGGTAAAAAATCCGCAGACGGGCGCAATGATGGAGCTTCCCGGTAAGAAAGTGGGCTCCGTTACCGTAGTCTACACCGGCGGAGAAGACCCGCTCAACGAGTTTTCTATCGTAGAAGTGCAGGGGCTTACCTTGTCGGAAGACAACCTCAGTGACTATGTCATACAGTCCGAATAACCGGGTTGCCTGACGACAAGAACACAAGTACATTTCCCACCATAGCACAATCATACCTATGAAAAAGAACCTACTCTCGATTTTGTTCACCATAGCCGTACTCTCCATCGGCGTCCTTATCACCGGGTGCGGAACCACGTCCTCGATGAGTGGGGGACGCGGAGATTACTCGGAGATTGTCCTTAGCTCCAAAAAAGACTTTGTCAATAGATGGGTACGCGTCATCGTGGACGACAATGAGCCTGTGGAAGTGAGACCCAAGAGGCGTGACGTCGCTGTCCGGGAAGCAGCTGTCCGGATGATGATCGACCCCGGTCGGCATCAAGTCATCGTCACGGATTTGGACGGGTATCTCCTTTACTCCGACGAGATCTTCGTTTCGGCCGGAGCCTCAAAGATTATTGTGTTACCATAAACCACATAATACAAAGCAAATTATGAATAAACGCACTGTGATAGGATGCTTGGTCACTCTTTCGTTGCTACTCTCATCTTGTGGAACCACAAGGCTCTACAACTGGGGACACTATGAGGACATCTCATACGCGTACTCCAAAAAACACAGTCCGGAAGCAGAGGCAAAGCTTGCGGAGACGTATCAAATGCTGATAGACAGCCAAAACGTCGGACGGAAGACCGTACCTCCCGGCATTTGTGCCGAGTATGGGTTCTTGCTTGTGAAGCAGGGCAAGAAAGAACAGGGAATCGCTCTACTGGAAAAAGAGATTGCCCTGTACCCGGAAAGCGAGAAGTTCATCGGGCGCATTATCAAACAACTCCAAAAGTAACACATCCCGTCACGTTATGAAAAAAGTATACTCAGCCTTGACGTCAGGATTCCTTTTGCTCTCGTTTGCCCTGACTTTTACCTCTTGCGGCGCATCCCTAAAAGCCACGAGAGGAGCCCTTTACCCCAAGATGTACGAATATGCGCCTTCTTCCGTCCTGATTATGCCGCCCATCAATCAGACAAACGTAGTAGAAGCTCCGGAGTATTTTTACTCATCCCTCGCCGTCCCGCTGATGGAGAGGGGTTACTATGTATTCTCTCCCTACCTCAGTATGGATCTCCTCCAGTCCGAGAGTGCCGCGAACGCCGAAAACTTCATTGACAGCAAGTCGCTCGCGCCGTTTGCGAATGTCTTTGGCGCTGACGCCGTCCTCTTTACAAAGATCACGAAATGGAATAAGCTCGCAGTACTTTCTCAGATAGATGTGGAGATAGAGTATATCCTCAAGTCCACAAGAGACAGCCAAGTGCTCTTTGATCGGAAAGTCGATCTGACAGTAGACAAATCTTCCACTATCCAAGGCGCCGGCATCTGGGACATTCTCGGAAATATGCTCGTAACGGCATTGACGGACGAGATCTACGCAGCGAGAAAGGCGAATAACTTCGTCCTCTCCGATTTGCCGTCCGGCAAGTATCGGGAGGATTTTGCAAAAGACAAAGAGACCGGGGCTTATCCCAAGGTCATTGACCATATCACGGTTAATTAACCGTGTACTAAAGGAACCGGTGTAGGTCCCCATTGAAAGCAAAACCGACCCCAAGGACGAAGCGTGAGCGGGGAGAACCTTGGGGTCGGTTTTGCATTGGTACAGGACATAAATCTTGGAGAGGTCTTTGAAAAAGACCTCCGGGAGACGAAAAACGCCGGGTCTTTAGTGGGAAACTTTGCAGAATG
>JASBZK010000012.1 GCA_029983505.1 Porphyromonas sp. | reverse complement strand
GCTAAACACAGTGGAGCAAAGCTCCCGGGTCTTTTTCCCATTTTATCCAATATCAGTATTCCGCACTAAAATTACCAAAATATCCCTTACTGCCCGCTGCCTGTCTCCCAAAATTCTTGCACAGACCGGGAAGAAAAGTTTGGCCTGTACCTTTTTCCCGCCCGGTACGTACCGCGGCTTTCTTCTCGGTACGTACCTCACTTGGGACCAATATGGGGAAGCGAATTTTTTCTACCTTTGCCACGTGAAGCATTTTACACAAAATCAATTTATTAGACACCTATGTACCGACACCCGAAACCGGCTGCACTCAGCCTCTTTTTCCTACTTGTACTCTTGGCGGGCGGATGCCGAAAAGACGCGGATATGCCTTCCGTAGAACCGGAAGACATCCTTAAGAATTACCCCGAAGGACTATCCTGGTCCCCGGAAAACCCGAAGCCGGACGAACCTTTCGTAATAAACTTCAGAGCACCCGTAGGCTCTCCCCTCTACGGTGCAAAAGAGGACTTGTACGCCCACTTAGGCGTAGTGAACCAAGGAGAGTGGCAATACGTACCCGCAGCGTGGGACGAAAACACCCCTAAGATGAAAATGGTCAGCCTCGGAGAGAACGTCTGGAGGCTCTCCATGAAGGAAGGAATACGTACCTTCTTCGGCGCCAAGGCAGGCGTACCGATCACCAAAATAGGGGTCGTCATCCGCAACGCCGACGGCTCCAAAAAAGCCTTCCCCGAAGACCGTTTCATCCCCGTGACCGATCCCCTTTTCGGTACGCTGCCCAAAGCCGTGGAGGCTTCTCTACCCGCCGGCGTGCGCGAAGGCATCAATATCAACCCCCTCGACAAATCGGTCACTCTCGTACTCGCCGATACGGACAAAAACGGCTCTTCGCCTTACACCAACGCTTTCGTCATAGGCGACTTCAACGACTGGACACGCCTGGACCGCTACGCCATGAAACGCGATACCGAAAAAGAACTCTGGTGGATCACGCTTGATGACATCGCCGGAGGCACACATCTCTTCCAGTACGAACTCTTTGGTGCCGGTGACCGTTACCTCCGTCTCGCAGACCCCTACACCGAGAAAATTGTCACCCCGGAGGACAAAGAAATACCCGCCTCTGTCTACCCCGGAGCCACGCCCTATCCGGAGGGTAAGACCTACGGAACCATCTCTACTTTTGACACCGACCCGGACGAGTATTTCTGGCAGTACGACAAGTTTTCCGGACCGAAAGCCGAGGATCTCTTGGTCTATGAGATCCTGCTCCGTGACTTTACCCCTACAGGCGACCTTAACGGTGCCAAAAAGAGACTGCCCCTCATCAAAGAGATGGGCTTCAACGCAGTCGAACTGATGCCCGTGCAGGAGTTTCGAGGCAACGACTCCTGGGGCTACAATCCCACCTACTACTTCGCACTCGACAAAGCCTACGGGACCAAAAAAGACTACCAAGCCTTCACAGACGAGTGCCACAGACTGGGTCTCGCGGTCATCTTGGACGTAGTCTTCAACCACATGGACTCGGACTCACCTTTCGTCCGCCTATACGCCGACGACAAAGGCAATCCCCTACCGAATAACCCTTTTTTCAACGTCCGAGCGCCGCATCCCTACTCGGTATTCAACGACTTCAATCACGAAGCGGAGCGCACACAGGAGCTTGTCACACGCTCTCTTGACTTTCTGATGGACGAATACCGCGTGGACGGCTTCCGGTTCGACCTCTCCAAGGGTTTCACCCAGACCGTAAGCGATGAAAAAACAGTCGGTAACTACGACGAGAAGCGCGTCTCCATTCTGACCCGCTACGCCGATTTCATCAAGACTATCAAACCTAATGCCTACGTCATCCTCGAGCACTTTGCAGGTGAAGAAGAAGAAAAAGAACTGGCCGAAAGCGGCATGATACTCTGGCGTAACCTCAATAATGCCTTTGCTCAAGCCGGTATGGGGTACAGTGAAAACTCGGACTTTACGCCGCTCCTCCGCTCCAATCTGCCTCTGTGGAGCGATATGGGCTATATGGAGAGCCACGACGAAGAGCGTGTGGCCTACAAGCAAAAGACCTACGGCGTCTCTTCCATCAAAGACAGGCTCGACAAAAGGGTCGACCGTCTGATGCTCGGCACCGCTTTCTTCCTGCTCACGCCGGGACCGAAGATGGTCTGGCAGTACGGGGAGTACGGCTATGACGTCTCTATCGAGACCAATGGAAGGACAGGACGCAAACCGGTGTGGACCACAGAGCTTGAAGAGCCGGAAAGGGTGCGCCTCAGAGAGGGCTACAAGCTCCTCGCACAGGTCCGCCACAGGTATCCCGACCTCTTTGACGAAGGCGCCGCAGTAGAGCGAAACGTTTCCGTAAACGATTGGACGACGCCGCGCTCCATAAGGATAGCAAACGGCGCGGACGAACTCCTCCTTATCGGTAACTTCAATCCCCTTGCCCCCGTCTCCTATACCACAAGCGGGGATTTCGTCCATTACACCGACCTATCAACCCCGGTTCGCCGGGGCACCACGCTTACACTCGCGCCCGGGACGTACCTCATACTGGTCAAAAGATGACTCCCGCCTCTCCCTCTCTTCTTTCTCTTATTGTTTTATATATGATATACTCTCATAAAGAATATATACATACAATAGACGATGAATCATAAGTGTGTGGAAAGTGTGGAAAAGCCCTTAGAAGCCTCTATTTATCGGACATCCCGATGTGGAAAAGGGTAGGGGAGAGTGTGTGGAAAAGGGAGGGATAACTTTTGACCCAAAAGTTTGGCTGTCTCAAGATAATTGCCTTATAAGATTTTTCTTTGGACTTCCAAAGAAATTACGATAAAGTTACGCACCATCTTTCCACACTTTATGCACACCTTCCGGACATCTTCTCCACATCTTTTCACGCTCTATCAACACTAATCTCCAAAAATTTCGGTCTGTATCTCCCGATAAAAAGGTACAGACCGAAATTAATTTTTAGGCCTGTATCTCATCCTTGCGAGATACAGGCCTAAATCAATAGGACTTACGGGTTGTCTTTTTTACCTCAGCTGCAAGCCAGGAAACGCTCCGCCTCAATGGCTGCCTGGCACCCCGTACCGGCACTCGTGATGGCTTGGCGGTAATGTGGGTCGGCACAGTCACCGGCAGCGTAGACGCCGTCGATATTGGTGCGTACAGTGCCTTTCACCGTCTTGATATACCCGGTCTCATCGAGTGTGATTTGACCGGAGAGGAAGTCGGTATTGGGCTTGTGACCGATGGCGAGGAAAAATCCGTCTATCTCGAGGTCGTAGTGCTCTTCGTTTTCCTTGCCTTTATTCTTGACGAGGTGCGCGCCTGCTACTCCGTTTTCGCCATAGAGTCCTTCGGTCTGGGTGTTCCAGAGGACTTCGATTTTGGGGTTATTCATCACCCTGTCGGCCATCACTTTGGAGGCACGCAGCTCGTCTCTGCGGACAATCATGTACACTTTGGAAGCCAGGGAAGAGAGATAAATGGCTTCCTCACATGCGGTGTCTCCTCCGCCCACTACGGCTACCTTCTGATTGCGGTAAAAGAATCCGTCGCACGTCGCGCACGCACTCACGCCCATACCGGCGTATTTGTTTTCGTCCGGCAGACCGAGGTATTTGGCGGATGCACCTGTGGCGATGACTACGGTCTCAGCCTCCACGACACTTTCGCCGTTATTGATTTGAGCCGTGAACGGGCGTTTGGAGAGGTCTATGCTCGTCACTTCGCCCGTGATGAAACGTGCTCCGAAGCGCTCTGCCTGCTTCTTCATCAAGTCCATAAGCTCGACCCCCGTGATGCCCTCGGGAAAACCGGGAAAGTTCTCTATCTCGGTCGTCGTCGTGAGCTGACCTCCGGGTTGGATGCCTTCGATGACGAGCGGAGAGAGGTTGGCCCTCGAAGCGTAAATGGCGGACGTGTATCCGGCGGGACCGGTACCGATGATGAATACTCTTGTCTTCGTGACGTTGTTGCTCATAAGCGTATGATTTGATGTTCAAATAGTTTACTTGACTTGAGAAAGGGTCATCTCAAGTCTATAACCGGTTTGCCCGGCAGTTTGTTTGTGCTGAAAGCAAAGAACCCTTCTTCTTTCATCTCTTTGTACGGTCCTTTTTCGAGGCTCTTCACGGTCACTTTGATTTCCGAAGTGCTGCCTTTCTCTTTGATGCGGATAAGGGTAGGGAGGTACTTCTCCGTGGCTTCGGCCGTGAGGCGGGCTATCTGGGAAGACGTTTTGCCCTTGGGTTCGGCGGTGACACGGTATCCTTTGCCCGGCACTTTGGTTTCGGTGACGGCAAAAGCCTCTTTGCGTACTTCGGAGAGGTTGAGGAGAGGGTTAATCATCGCGAGGTCTTCTTTCATGGGAAGAGAGAGGTTCACTTCGCCGTTCTGCTCGAGGTAGACCCAGAGGTTCGTGCCGTCGTACCACGCTTTCATTTGCGGGGTGGTGAAGTGGAACTTTTTGCCATACGCCCAGTAATTGCCTTCCACTTCTTTCTCGCCGTCCACAGAGATGAAGAAAGTGATCCGGAGACCTTTGGAGGCATCGGCGGCGGCGATCATCTTGTCCAAAACAGGCGTAGCGGCGAAGCCGGAAAGGATGGTAAAGAGTGCCAAAAAGGCAAGGATTATCTTTCTCATAAGTTTCTTTTTCAGTGTCTGTTTGCGTTACAAGCGGGGAGGTCAAAAATTTAGGTCTGTACCGGAGCCTTCTCTTGGTCTGTACCAAATAAATTTTTTGGCTTGACCGGGAAAAAAGTTTTGGTCTGTACCTCTTTTCTGACTGCTTCCTTTCTCTTTTTGATGCCCGAAAGGGGCGGAAGTTTAGTCGGCATCCAGTTCCTCGATGGAAGCGGGTATCACTTCCTGGGGCTTATTGCCCTCTTTCGGGGTGACGATGCCGCCTGCGACAAGCTGATTCATAAGTCGTGCGGCGCGGTTGTATCCGATGGAGAATTTTTGCTGGATAAGCGAGATGGAGGCTCTTTGCTCCAATACCAGCATCCGTGCCACTTCATCGAATATCTCGTCCTTGTCGTTGGGGTCAAGCGCCATGCCGGTGCCGTCGGAAGACGACCCCGTGCTGCTCTTTTCGTCCGTCACCTCAGGAAGCTCGTAGGCCTCCGTATAGCCTCTCTGGGCGGAGATGTAGTCTACGATGGCGTTCACTTCCGGAGTGTCGACGAAGGCGCACTGTACGCGCGTCATATTGCTGCCGCTCTGGTAGAGCAGGTCGCCTTTGCCCACAAGGCGGTTGGCTCCAGTGGTGTCGAGGATGATGCGGGAGTCCATGCTCGAAGTGACGCGGAAAGCGATGCGGCCGGGGAAGTTGGCCTTAATGGCGCCCGTGATGATCTTGGCAGTAGGCCTTTGGGTGGCTATGATCGCGTGGATGCCGATGGCTCGTGCCTTTTGGGCAAGACGGGTGATGGGGATCTCTATTTCTTTACCCGCCGTGATGAGCAGGTCGCCGTACTCGTCGATGATGAGGACTATGTAGGGGAGATAGCGGTGACCCTTTTCGGGATTGAGGCGGCGGTTGACGAAAAGCTCGTTGTACTCCTTGATGTTGCGGACGTGGGCGGCTGCGAGGAGCTCGTAGCGGTCGTCCATCTCTTGGCAAAGGGAGTTCAGGGTCGCGGCGACACGTTTGGTATCGGTGATGATGACCTGTTCTTCGCCCGGGAGCTTGGCCATATAGTGTTTCTCGATGAGCGAATACATCGAGAATTCGACCATCTTCGGGTCGACCATCACGAACTTGAGCTCCGATGGGTGCTTGGTGTAGAGGAGCGAAGTAATGATCGCGTTAAGCCCGACCGATTTGCCCTGCCCGGTAGCTCCCGCGACAAGGAGGTGTGGGGCTTTGGCGAGGTCGAAGACGAAGACTTCGTTCGTGATCGTTCGACCGAGGGCTATGGGGAGGTCTGCCTTGGACGTTTGGAACTTATTGGACGCGATGACGCTCCGCATAGACACGATCTGCGGCTTCTTATTGGGCACTTCGAGTCCGATGGTCCCTTTGCCGGGCATAGGAGCTATGATGCGGATGCCGAGCGCCGATAGGGACATCGCGATATTCTCCTCCAGACCCCGGATGCGGGATATGTGCACCCCGGCTGCGGGCACCACTTCGTAGAGCGTGATGGCGGGACCCACAGTGGCGGTGATGGAGAGGATATCTATATTGAAACTCTTGAAGGTGTTTGTGATGAGTTCCTTATTGGCCCGGATTTCGCTCTGATCGATCTCGGTATTCTCTTGGTCATACTTCTTGAGGAGGTCGAGGTCCGGGAAAAGGTACCCCGAGAGTTCTTTCCGGGGGTCGTAGGGACCGAGTTTGGCGACGAGTTCTTCCGAAGTGGCGGCCACGGTTCGGGCGTCCACTTCATCCTCCATGCTTCGGTTGTCGACGACTTCGAGCTTGACGTCTCCCGATTTGTGGCTCTGATCGGGCTTGGCAGGAGGCACCACATCGGTGTCGTCTTCTTCCGGAGTCCAATCTTCGCCATCTATGGACACAGCCACATCTCCCTGTCCGTCATCCACGGGAGCGGGTACGGGGTCGGTTTCTGCGACAAAGAGGGGATTACCGGCGTCTTTCTCCTCAGTAGGGAGCGGTTGCTCGTCCGGTTCGGGAGTTTCCGAAGGGTGGGGAGCTTCTTCGGGTGTCTCTAAGAGTTTCTCCGTGCGTTTCTTGCTCCAATGCGTGTACCTCTCTTGGAGGGAGCTGAAGGAAAGGAAGAGGAGGAGGACAAGCACCAGACCGAGGAGCAAATAGATGCCCACTACGCCGATGGAGGCCTCAAGGCTCCCGGCCATCATCTGACCGATCACACCTCCGGGGAGGAAGAACCACGAGCGCGTCCACCCTTCGGGCAAAAGGCTCAAGGCAAGTGCGGTCCAGAAAGCCATCGTCACCGCGAAGATGATGTGTTTGAGGGTATTTGTGCGCAGCTTGACCACCAGAGACAGGCTGACGAATCCGAGGAGGTAGATGATGAAGACGAAGCCCAGCCCGAGCCAGCCGTTGACCACGTTGTGCATCAATTGCGAGCCTTTCACACCCACGTTACCTTTGACTTCGGCAGCCATTTCGTCCGGAGAAGCCGTGTCGAGAAAGAGGCTCTGATTGGCCGCCCCGTCGATGAGGTACGATCCGAACGCAAAGAGCAGGTACAGCGTGAAGACGCCTAGGATGAGCCCGAGGACGAACTTGAGGATGAGTGGATTGCTGATGACACGCTCCTGTCTCCAGATGGAAGAGGCCGGGCTGTGGGAAGCCTCTCCTCCGCGAAGACGCGAGGATTTACGTGGGCGCTCGGCTTCTTGGCGCTTATTGTAGGAAGTCTTTGTCTTTGTAGCCATATAACTCTTGCAAATATACCCCCTTTTTCAGTTAGTAGGGAAGCATTGGTGGGGCGCAGTGGGGGATTAAAATGTGGCTTGCTTCGGATGCCTTTTCCCCAGGAACCGCTGTTTTCGGTTTACGTGTTCCTCACCCGCAAAATAGGTGGCTCTTTACCCCTGACTGAAAAAGGTACAGACCGGGAAACTTTTCTCGGTCTGTGTCTCGTTTCTTTCCCGGCCTGTATCTCGACGAAGTCTCGGTACGTATCTCCTTTTTTGGGCGGTCTGTACCCGGTGGAGGGCGGGGTCAGCGGCGTTTACGGAAAAAGTCGCGCATCAAGAGGGAGGCTTCTTCCGCAAGGACTCCGCGGACGACTTCGGTCTTGGGGTGAAGGATTTTCAGAGAGGCGAGGGCAGTGAAGCCGACCTTGGGTTCGTCGCAGCCCCAGACCACTTTTTTCAGCCTCGCCCATCTCATAGCTCCCGCGCACATCACGCACGGCTCGACCGTCACAAAGAGGGTGCAGTCGGGCAGAACTTTGCTGCCCAGCGCATTTTGGGCGGCAGTGATGGCAAGCATCTCCGCATGCGCCGTGACGTCGGAGAGGGCTTCGGTACGGTTGTAGCCCCGCCCGATGATCTCTCCTCCGCTTACGATGACGGCGCCAATGGGAACCTCGTCCTCCTCAAAGGCTTTCCGAGCCTCTGTGAGCGCTTCTTTCATAAAATAAGCATCGTCCCTAAGAGAAGGAAAGAAATCGGAGATAGGGCGTTCTTTCGGGGTCATACGGGGTCTTCTTCGGGTGGAAGATCAAAGAGTGTGGCTTTATTGCCCCGGGTGTCGCCGAGGACGGCGTTCATGACGACGCGCCGGATGAATCCGGATCGGCTTTTGAGCCGCTTTCGGCGGATGTAGGTGTCGAGGAGGGCTTTCTCGCTTGGAGAGAAAGAGACCGCGACGAGTTCCGTCTTGGGATCCTGTTTGACTTTGGTTCGGGGATTTTTCATAAGTCTTTGAGGAGGGTGTCGCCTCCGGGGACGGCACTTCCGGGGCGGAGCTTGCGGACAAGCGCCCACTCGGGAGCGTATTTGCCGTAGAGGTCGGTGCGGAAGTTTTCGGATCCGAGACGGTCCATGGAGGAGAGCACTTTCCTGACCGTGATCTGATCCAGGTCTATGGCCGGGAGGTATACGGTACGGTTTTGGGGCTCCGGGTGGGCCGTCAGAAGCTTCGCAAAGATGAGTTTGTCGAGGGTATCGTCGACGACCACGAGCGGCAAGGCGGTCTCTTTGGAGAGAAGGTCGGAGTCGTAGAGCGTGCCTTCGCGGGCATAAGCCCGGCAGATTTGTTTCATCAAGACCAGTGCCGCAAAGTCCCTGTACCGCCGCGAGACGCGCTGACTCTCCGACTTGAAGGCGTAGTTCCGTACGTTTTGGATCGAATAACAGAGCTGAGCGCCGAAGAGGCATATCATCCAACTGAAGTTCGTGAAGAGCATCAAAAGGGGAATCGCTGCGAAGCTCCCGTAGATCGAGTTATATTTGGAGACCCAGATCTGCCCGGAGATGTAGAGCAGCTGGAAGAGCTGAAAAGCAATCCCTGCCACGGTACCGGAGATGAGTGCGGGTAGGAACCTCACTCTCGTATTGGGCACCATAAGGTAGAGGATGGTAAAGAGGAAAATCCAGACGAGGTACGGTACGACGGCCGTGAGCGCGGTCGTGACGGGCGTAAGCGAGATATTGGCGCCCATAATCTCGACAGACGAGAGGAAGCTATTGGCGACGTTAAGCCCGGCGGAGAGAGAGACCAAGATCGGCACCACGAGGAAGGTCGCAAGGTAAGTGAGGATCTGCGTCGGGATGGAGCGTGGCTTGGATATGTGCCAAATGGTATTGAAGACCGTCTCGATATTCATCAGGAGGAGGGAGACGGCGTAAAGGAGGATACCGACACCGATGCCTATGAAGACGGAAGATTGAATCTGGCTGAGGTAGACTTCGGCAAAGTTGAAAGCCTGGGTGAGCTCCTGCTGCTGCGCGGGGAAATACTCGAAGAGCTGCCTCTGTACGCTCTCTTGGAGTCCGAAACCGGCAGCGACGCTGAGCAAGACCACGAGGAGCGGCACCATTGACAGTAGCGTCACGTAAGTGAGGGAGCTGGCCTTTTGGGAGACCATACCGCCGACAAACTCCACGATCGTGATGTAGAGAACCTGCAGTACCCGCACGAAGAAGCCCCACACGCCCGTCACTTCCGACTCGTACAGACGCCACATCTCGCTGCGGATGAAGTCCGCGAATGACTTACCCCTGCGCGCGGCGCGCCCGAAGAATCCTACCTTGGGCGTAAGGGATCTCTCTGCCTGTATCTCTCGGATGCGCTCTTGGGCGCTCTTGGTCTCTGACATTCTGCTGCGGGCAGTTTGGTGATTAACGATGAGCGGAGAAAGGAGTCCGGACTTCTTTTGGTATCATAAAAAAACGAAGAGGAGCATAGTGTGTAAGCCGGGTTCTGTCCCGTATATCCCCATAGGAGATGTGCGGTGCTTGCCATTTATCTACTCCGGAGATCGCTCTCCGGCTCTATCGGTCTACCCCCCGGCGTCGGACGAGCCGCCCTACTGTAGCCGGTGTACATGACCTTTCCGCCCATGCGGCGTACCGTCCCTGTGTCGCCACAGGGGCGCGCGGGCTCTTACCCCGCATTTTCACCCTTACCACACTCAGGTGGCGGTTATTTTCTGTTACGCTTTAATCGTCTCGCGGCGACTTCCCGTTAGGAAGCATGGCGCTCTGTGCGGCCCGGACTTTCCTCCCGCCTCATAGGCCGGCGACAAGCCCTTCTGCTCTTCTTCGTTTGATGGTATGCGCTATTTTGCTGAGCAAAGGTACCGCTTTTTTCTTGCATAGACCGGGAAGATCATTTTGGTCTGTACCTCGCGGGCAAACCGGCCTGTATCTCGAGATCGCCCCGGTCTGTGCAAAAATTTTACCGCTTCTCGAAGTACAGCGGCCGGAAGCTCTCAGGCCTGTGGAAGTCGGGGTGGGGGGCATCCACGGGCATCCACGAGGCGAAGTGCGGCACTGTGGTCTCGTCGCCGCATTTGTAGAAATTCGCCAGGATGTAGTCCGGAAGCTCGACCCTCGAAGACAGTCCGAAGAGCTTGTAGTCGATTCTGAGCGAGACGACAAACTCGTGGATGCCCAGAGGTCGCTCGAAGAGCATCCCCTGCCTTTCGCTCGTGACACGGTCTATCATGGCATACTGCTGGTGCGTGAAAGGCAGATTATCTTCACGGGAGACGCGGTACCCGCAGTCGGACGTGCCGATGCAGTTGAACTCGAGGTTGAAATACCGCTCTGCATCCGGAAACTTCAGAAATGCTTCCACACAACTGTCCTTGTGTACCGGGCTTCCGTCTTCGGAAAACTGCGCTTTCAGACCTTTGCCTCTCGACCGAAAGCGGATGTAGAAGCCGTTGTCCGCATAGGCGAGATCCACCGACGTGATGGGCGTATAGGGGTATTCGTCCGGCCAATTGGTCGTCATTACAGGGAGCCTGAGTGCCCGGTCTTCCATAATTATTTCGTTGGAAGAGAGATCAAGTGCATCGAGCACCGGGATGTACGGGATGGTGTATCTTCGGTCGGTCATGGCTGTAAGTGATTATTTCGGAGTTCGGAGTCCGGGGTTAGGAGTTTGTGGAGTGAGACCGGGTTTTGGGGTCGACGGTTTCTTCGGAGCCGTCTTGGGAAAGGAGTCCTCGCCGGGCGCTTTCTTTGCGAAAAAACGGCAGAGGTCCGTGAGACCGCAGGTTTCGCACGAGGGCTTGCGTGCCGTGCAGGTGTAGCGCCCGTGTAGGAGAAGCCAGTGGTGGGCGTTGTCCAAGTACTCCGCGGGCACCACACTGAGGAGCTTCTGCTCCACTTTGGCGGGCGTATTGGCAGAGAGCGGTACGAGACCGATGCGTCTGGAGACCCGATAGACGTGGGTGTCCACGGCGATGGTAGGCTCCTTGAAGAGTACGCTGAGGAGGACATTGGCAGTCTTCCTGCCGACCCCCGGGAGCCGTATCAGTTCCCCGAAAGTCTTGGGCACCTCTCCGCCGTACTCTTCGTCAATCACCTTCGAGAGGGCTATGAGGTGCCTCGCTTTACTATTGGGGTAGGTGACGGAGCGGATGAGGTCAAAAAGATCTTCCTCACGGGCATTTTTCATAAAAGCGGCCGTGGGATAGCTCTTGAAGAGCCCGGGTGTGATCATATTCACCCTCACGTCGGTGCACTGGGCTGAGAGGACCACGGCGACGACGAGCTCGAAGGGTGTGCGGTAGTGAAGCTCTGTCTCCACTACCGGTCGCTCCCTGCGAAACCACTCAAACGCCTTGTAAGCCCGCTCTTTTCCTGTCATCTTGCTGAAGCAAATTGGCTCAAGAAGCGGAGGTCGTTCTCCGAGAAGAGGCGGAGGTCGTCGACCCGATACTTGAGGTTCGTGATACGCTCTATCCCCATGCCGATGGCGAAGCCGCTGTACTTCTTGCTGTCTATGCCGCAAGCCTCGAGGACATTGGGGTCGACCATACCGCAGCCGAGTATTTCCACCCAGCCGGTATGCTTACAGAAGGCGCACCCTTCGCCTCCGCAGATGTTGCAGGTGATATCCATTTCGGCAGAAGGCTCCGTGAAAGGAAAGTACGAGGGTCTGAGCCGGATCTTTGTGTCCTTGCCGAACATCTCCTGCGCAAGGTAGAGGAGCGTCTGTCTGAGGTCTTGGAACGTCACGTGTTCGTCGACGTATAGCGCCTCCACTTGGTGGAAGAAGCAGTGCGCGCGGGCGCTTATGGCCTCGTTGCGGTAGACGCGTCCGGGGCAGATGATGCGGATGGGTGGATTGGGGTTTTGCTCCATGACGCGTGCCTGCACGGACGAGGTATGGGTGCGGAGCAGGACGTCGGGCTTATGCCCCACGTAAAACGTGTCCTGCATATCGCGGGCGGGGTGGTCGGGCGCGAAGTTCAGCGCCTCAAAGACGTGCCAGTCGTCCTCTATCTCCGGTCCTTCCGCCACGGAGAAGCCGAGGCGCGCAAAGATGTCGATGACTTGGTCGCGCACGATACTCAGCGGGTGACGGGTGCCGAGGGGCAGAGGCTCCGGCGTGCGGGTGAGATCGAGGCTGTCGAGCTTGGAAGAGTGCGCGGAGCTCTCTAAGGCGGCTTTGAAGCCGTCCATCTTTTCTTCGACCGCTTTCTTGAGGTCATTGACGAGCATGCCGACTTCGCGCTTGTCCTCCGCCAGCACCTCTTTGAAGGCTTTGATGACTTCGTTAAGGGCGCCTTTTTTGCTGGTATATTTCAGGCGGAGTGCTTCGTACTCTTCTGCCGTCGCGGGCTGACTGAGGGCGGAAATCTCCGCCTTGAGCGCTTCGATTTGTTCTCTTATCATTGTGCTATCCTGTGACTTTGATTTCTCCAAGTGGGATTGACCGTTTGGCGGTTGCCCGCGTCGGAGAAGTAAATTTCTTTTTGCCGGAAAATCTTGTTTTTACATTTTTACCGATAATCTCCCCTATTTCGCGAAATTACACCAATTTCCCCAAATCTGCAAACCAATGCACCCCGGGGTGCCCCAAAAATCTTGGACTGTATCTCGCCGGAGTCTCGGTACGTGTCTGAGAATAATCTCACTCGGACCGAAAAAAGTTTTTTGGTCCGTATCTCCTTTGTGCCTGTCCTCACTCCGGAGCAAGGTCAGAAACGGACGGGCGAAGTGACGGAGGCTTCACGGTTGGCCTGATCGCGGCGCTCACGCTCGCGCTGCTTATTGCGGTCTTCCTTCTTTTTCTCCTTGGGCTTATTCTGAATCAGTTCCTTGGGCTTCTGCCTCAATATGGGCGTGGAGAGGGGATAAAAATTCTCCTTGATGTCCCAGTTTTTCATCAGTTCAAACGTCTTGGGCGCATAGAAGACGCGCTCGGGCTGTCGTCCCGTCTTGAAGTCGGCGGGATCCCACCGGTGGTTGCCGTTTCGATCCACGACGAGCCTGAACCCGTACTTCTGCGGCTTCAAGTCATTGAAGCGGAGGAGTGTCGTGTCGCTGTATACCGTGGTGATGACTTTGTCCGAGGTGTCAAGTAGCTCCCCTATGAAAGGACCTTCGACTCCATGCACCTGCACTTCGAGCGTGGAGAACTGGTCTTTTTCCTCCGTCTTGAAGGCATCGACGACCGTTTGATCCAAAGTGTGTCCGTATACGTCCCTAAAGAGTACCGAGTCGGCCTGTATCTCGTACTGCGCGCCGTACTTGAGGTCGGCGACGAGGAGACCCACCGTACTCCGCCCTTGGAGCAGACGGATCTCCCTCCACGGCAGATCCTTGAGGATGCTGTCATTGGCGTTGTAGAGGCGGATGGCCTTCAGTGCCGCCGTGTCGATGGGCAGCGACGTCTTGAAGAGGATGGAGTCGTGGATGCCGCCCGTCCCCCTGTGCTCAAAGGCGAGGGTAAGCGGACTCTTGGGCTTGCCTTGGGCGGTGGTGTCGGCTGCTATTTCTTCCTTGGAACGCTTGGCCCTCGGCACTCTGAGTGTGACGGTGTCCGTCTTCTGAATGGGGAGGTCGAGGGAGTCGGTCGTGGGGTAGGTGACGGCAAAGCGCGAATGACGCTCTGCCACGGTATCCGTAAGGAAAAGCTGCAGGATCCCCGTCTCGCGGTCGGCATCTGAGACGAACCATTTGCCGCCGGGCTTGGGGAGTGAGTCGATGGGGACGATGGAGAAGCCGGAGTCGGGTAGGGTGTTAAACGTAAACCTCAGTACCTCCTTTTCCGGTCTCTCTCTCTTGGAGATAAAGCGCTTGGAGGAGTGCGGTTCCGAGTACAGCAGCACGAGGTCGTCCGGCAGGTACCGGGTGTACTTTACGACCTTGACGGTGTCTATCGTGAGGCTGTCTATGCGGAGGGTGTCGCTCCTTGTGGCAGGGATGGATGAAGTAGTGACTGCGCTGTCGAGGAAGGCGATACCTTCGGTGCCGAAATCGTACCGGTAGTTATTGTCCGCCTCCTTGAGTGCGAAGACCCGGTAGCTCCCTTGGGCGATGTTGCGGATGACGAACTGCGCCAGGTCGCTCGTCCGTGAGGCGCGCAGGAAAGTGGTGTCCGTAAAGGCCTTCAGTGACGAGTCTCCGGGGTGAATCCCCACGATGATACCGTTCATCGGCTCAAGGTTCCGCGCGCTTAGCACAGTCCCTGCGATCTCCATCGTGTCTATCTTGTCTCCCGTCGAAAAGGCTACGGAGAAATTCTCGAGAGGGTTCGACTCGTTATTGTCCGCGACAGCGTCCGTGAAGTCGATGGTGTACGTAGTATTCGGTATGAGCGTGTCCTGCAGCTCGACGACGACGCGCTTACCTATGGAGAGGATGGTGGGTCGGGTGAGCTGCGGCGGGGATATGATGACTTTGTTATTCATATCCTTGAGCGTCACGTATTCGTCGAACGTGAGCGTGAACCGCCGCTCTTTGACATTAAGACTGCCGACTGCCGGGGTCATCGACACCAACCTCGGGGGCGTGTCGTCAAAGGGACCTCCGTCCGGCGCGACGCGGTTGGCGCAGCCGAAAAGCAGTCCTAAGAGCAGCGTAAGGAGGACAAGGAGTATGCGTAACGAAGTCTTGTGCATGGGTTAGGGATGAGTTCGGTGTTCGGTGTTCGGGAAGAGTTCGGACCAGAAGCCGGGGAAACTTTTGCCGACGGCGTCGGCATCCGTGACGACGGCGGTGCCGGGGAAGTAGGGTGAGGCAGCAAGGACACTGAAGCCCATCACGACGCGGTGGTCGCCCGATCCGTCGATTTCGGCTCTGTCGGTGTGCGATTTCCGGGGGATTAGTACCAAGCCGTCTTCGCCGGTCTGTATCTCGACTTCGCCGAGGCCAAGCCGAAAAATATTTTTTGCACAGGCCGAGATTCGGTCCGACTCTTTACCGCGGAGGTTCGATATGCCGGTGCAACGGAGGGGTATGCCGAGACCTGCTGTGATACAGGAGAGGGCAAGAAAAGCGTCCGGAGCCTGAGAGATGTCTACCGTGACGTCCTCTCGGGAGATCTCTTCAGTCTGTTTTTTTTGGAAATAGAGCCCATTCGGACGCTCCTCCACGGTTAGTCCGAAGCGGTTTTCAAGCCTGTGAAAGAGCACTTCGTCGGGCTGACCGGAGTTTGCCATTAGTCCCTTCACGCTTATTCCTTCGAGCGTGGGCTGTAGGAGGAGGTGCTCGATGAGGAACCACGCACTGCTCCAGTCGCCGATGCCTCTGAGGTCGAACGCGCCTACCTTCGGGGTGGCGTCCTCATCGGTGATTTGGACCGTCTGCCCCGAGACCTTAACCGGGATGCCGAACCGCTCCAGCGCCCTAAGGGTGAGGTCGAGGTAGCCCTTGGACTGAAAATTTTCGCCCAAGACGATTTGCGACGTGCAGCCCGAGAGAAGTAGGGCGGAGACATACTGACTCGAAGGGAAATCACGCGCGTCGATTACGGGGGGATACTCGGGGGAGCCGCTGCGGTTGGTTAGGACAAACGGTGCGGCGTATGCCGAAGCCGGAAACTCAAACTCCACGCCCGACGCTTCCAATACTTCTATGAATCCTCTCATAGGACGCTCACTGAGGCGAGAGGCACCTTTTATCACGTGCCTTCCCTCCTGTCTCGCGAAATAAGCGGTGAGAAACCGCAGCGCCGTCCCGCTCTCCCCACAGTCATGCACCCACGGATCTCCGAGTGCCGAAAGAAGCGTCTCCACGTCCCCGGAGAAATCCGCCGGAGTGAGGTGTGTGCCCAACCGTCTCCGAATCTCATCCACACCCATTCCTCCGCGATGAAGAAGCACAATATCCCGGGCGAGTATGGACTTGCTCGCCGGGACATTGTAGGCTTCTCTCAAGTGTGATTCTTTATTCCACTTGGGGATTTGAAGAATGTGGTGTTTCACGTGAAACAAATATCGGTTTTCGACGACAGTTCGGTCGCACTTGGCACCTCGCGAGGTACAGACCAAAAATATATTTTGGTACAGACCGGGGAGACATTTTTGGTCCGTACGCCGCTCCCTCCGGGTACGTACCAAAATTTTCCCCGCTTTCCCAAGTGACGCAACTTTCCTTTTTACATCAAAATCTTGAAGAGGTCTTTCTCCAAAGAGGTGGCACCGAAGCGGAAGAGTTCCGGCGTGAGCCACTCGTCGCCTAAGATCTCCTTGACGATGGAGAGGTAATCAACCGCCTGCTCGAAGTTACGCACGCCGCCTGCGATTTTGAGACCGCGCTTCACGCCGTAGAGCTTGTAGTACTGTTTGAGGACAAGAGCCATCACGACGCCTGCTTCGAGAGACGCTCCGGGGTAATCTTTGCCGGTGGAGGTCTTGATGAAGTCGGCACCCGAGAAGAGGGCGAGGATGGAGGCACGTTGGATGTTTTCGGGCGTCTTCAGAGCCGAAGTCTCGAGGATGACTTTGAGGGTGGCTTCTCTGCACGCCTCTTTCATCTCTTTGAGTTGGTCCACGACTTCGAGGTAATTGCCCATCATAAAGTCCCCGAGAGGGAGTACGACGTCGATTTCGTCCGCACAGTCCTGTACGGCAAGACCGATCTCTGCCACCTTGATCTCCGGGAAGGTCTGAGCAGATGGGAAGCCGCCTGCGACTGCAGTCACTTTGACGCCCTCTGCGGTGAGATTCTCTTTGACGACTTTGGCGTAATTGGGATAGACGCAGATGGAGGCCACGGGTAGGATGTCGGGGTGATTGTCGTCCACTTCGTTCACGCCCTGTACGAGCCTGTAGATATCTTCCGTGCTGTCGAGGCTGGTGAGCAGGGTGAGATCCATGCAGCTGTGCGCCAAGTTCGCTGTCGCCTTCGTGGAGAGGGCTTCGTGGTGGTTGGCCTTCGCCTTATTGATAATGGAGGCAATTGCTTCCGCAGAAGGCGCCTTCTCGAAGGCGTTGAATGCGTCCTGAAATTGGCTGTTCATCTGTTTGCCGTATTCTTCTTCCATAAGCCGATTTTTATGCTTGTAATTTGGGGTTATTTTTATGTCGCTCTTTATCTCGAGCCGTTTTCTTCCTGATATTTTGTTCCACGGCTCTCGTCAAATCGATGCCCGTCTGGTTGGCAAGACAGGTGACGACCCACAGAATGTCCGCGAGTTCGTCACCCAGTTTTTCGTCCGAGAGGTCTTCAGTGGGCTTGGCGGATTGCTCGCCGTAGCGCCTGGAGAGGAGACGAGCCGCTTCTCCCACTTCTTCCGTGAGCTGTGCGAGATTGGAGAGGGGGGAGAAGTAGCGGACGCCGTAGGTTTTGATCCACTCGTCCACTGTCTCCTGAAGTTCCTGTATCGTCATCTTGCTTTAGAGTCTATGAGGATGGTCGTGGGTCCTTCGTTGACGAGGGACACTTGCATATCCGCTCCAAAGATACCTCTTTGTACAGGTTTGCCCAAAATCTCTTCCAGTCTCTCTGCTGCTTCTTCGTAGACCGCCTTTGCGCGCTCCGGCTCTTCTGCCTCGATGTAGGAGGGTCTGTTGCCTTTGCGCGTCGACGCAAGGAGGGTGAATTGCGAGACGAGGAGGACGTCGCCTCCTGTCGTGAGGAGATCGAGGTTCATCACTCCGTCCGCGTCCGGAAAGATCCTCAGGCGGGGTATCTTTTTGAGCATATAGTCGAGATCTTCTCCGGTATCGCCTTTTTGGACGCCGAGGAGTACCATCAAGCCGGAAGCGATGCGGGAGACTTCTTTCCCTGCTACCGTGACGGAGGCCGAGCTTACTCTTTGGATGACTGCTTTCATGGGTTATAAAGGGTGGAAAAAGGAGATACGTACCGAGAGGGTCACGAGATACGTACCGGTTTTCTCTCGAGACACGTACCGGGAGGAGTGCGAGATACGGGTTCTCTTTTACTGCGGGGACGACTCTGTGGTATTGAAGAAGTCGAATACGACCTTTCCTTTGACCTTGCCGATGGCATTTTGGAGGTCTTCGAGCGGGGCTTTTTTGATGCGGGGCACGCTCTTGAAGACCCTGAGGAGCTTCTCTTTGTTGACTTCTCCGATGCCGGGGATGTCGTCCAAGGCGGATTGGATGGCGGCTTTGGAGCGCACTTTGCGGTGAAATTCGATCGCGAAGCGGTGCACCTCCTTTTGGATCCGCTCAAGGAGGTAAAAGGCCTGGCTGCGCATCATGATGCCGATGACTTGGGGCGGGTCTCCGTAGAGGACTTCGCTCGTATTGTGTGTGTCGTCCTTGGCAAGCCCGAGGACTTCGACCCCGGTGGCACCTATTTCGGCGAGTGCCTCTTTGACCACGCTCATGTGACCGCGCCCACCGTCCGTGATGATGAGATCGGGGAGCTTTTCCCCCGCTTCCATTACTCTTGTGTAGCGCCGGGTGACTACTTCGCGCATCGAGGCATAGTCGTCGGGTCCCGTGACGCCCTTGATGTGATAGAGGCGGTAGTCGGCTTTGGAGGGTTTGCCGCCCTTGAAGACGACGCAGGCGGCGACGGGATTGGTGCCTTGGATGTTCGAATTGTCGAAGCACTCGACGTGGAAAGGCAAGGTGGGGAGTCCCACGGTCTTTTGGAGGTCGAGGAGGATCTGTATATTCCGCTGCTCGGGGTTCATCTTTTCCTGCTGCTTCTGCTTGTCCTCCATATACTGCCGGACGTTTTTCTCGGAGAGCTCCAGGACGTGCTTCCTCTCGCCCCTTCGGGGGATGGTTATTTTTGCTCCGGGCGAGACGCTGAAGGCCACCTCCTGGGGCAAAATCAACTCTTTGATCTCGATGGGGAGGTTGCCCAAGAGGTCAAGAAGGATAGTGGCAAAGAGCTCCGACGGCTCTTCATCTTCGAGCTGCCTGCGGTACTCGAGGGTACGCCCCGAAGTGATATTGCCGTCGGAGAGGACGAAGTAATTGACGTATATGGCTTCGCTGTCCGTGCCGAAGGAGGCCGCGAGTGCGTCCCCGATGGTGTCGCTGATGATGGTGCTTTTGCCTTGGTAGTTATCCAGCTCCGTGAGAATGTCCTTGAGGCTGATGGCACTCTCGAAGTCGAGCTCTTCGGCGGCTTTGGTGATTTCCTCACGGAGGGTGGAGGTGACGACGCGTATTTTGCCATTGAGGATAGAGATGGCATCCCGTACCTCCTTGTCGTATTCGCGCTTGCTCTGGAGTCCTTCGCAGGGACCTTTGCACCGCCCGATGTGGTATTTGAGGCAGACGCGGAAACGTCCCCTTTGGATCTTGTCTTCGGTGAGGTCGAGGGAGCAGGTGCGGAACTTGTAGACTTTCCGAAAGAGCCGGTTAAGCGTCCACGCCATAGATCGCGAGGGATAGGGTCCGAAGTAGCGGGAGCCGTCCCTCTCGACTTTGTGTGTGACGAAGACCCTTGGGAAAGGCTCTCTTTTGATGCAGATATAAGGGTACGAGTTCCCCTCTTTGAGGAGGATATTGTACCTGGGTTGGTACTGCTTGATGAGGTTGTTTTCGAGGAGTAGGGCGTCGTGCTCGGTGGTGACGACCATATACTCTATGGTGGCGAAGTTGCGGAGCAGGGCGCGCGTCTTGGGTGAGTCCGGCTCCCGGTTGAAGTAGGAGCTGAGGCGCCTTTTCAGGTTCTTCGCCTTCCCCACGTAGATGACCACATCACTTTTGTTGCGGTAAAGGTAACAGCCTGGGCCTTCGGGGAGAAGGCTCAAGCTCTTACGGATCTCTTTGCGCGGGATGATCATCTCTGTCTGTCGCTTCGTGCGGTGTTGGGATTACTTTTTGGTCTGTGTCTCGATTTCGCGAGATACGGGCCGAAATTATGGCGTAGGTCTGTGTCTCGATGCAGTGAGGTACGGATCAAAATTTGGGTCGATACTTGAATGTTGTTTCACGTGAAACAAGTTCGGAATTTAATGCGTGTGGAGGGAGATCCCCTCACTACTGACTGCTCTACCGTCCCATCAGTACGAGTAGGATGTTGATGTCGGAGGGAGAGATGCCCGGGATGCGACCCGCTTGCCCGATCGTCCGAGGGTCGTGTCTCTTGAGCTTCTGACGTGCTTCGGTGCTGAGGCTTGTGAGGCTCTCGTAGTCGAAGTGACCGCGGATGACGATGTCTTCGAGCCGCTTGGCTTTCTCTGCCAGTTGCTCCTCCCGGGCGATGTAGCCCGCATATTTCACTTCTATCTCCACGGATTCGAGGACTTCTTCGGACCACTCTTTTTGGAGCTGCGGAAAGAGGGGGGTGAGGTTCTCGAAGTCGAGCATCGGACGGGAGAGCAGGTCGTGCAGCTTCGTCGCCTGCTTCAGCGGAGTCGTTTTCAGCGCTTCGAGTGAGCGGTTCAGAGCCTCCGACGGGTGGACGGTCGTTTGGCGGAGCAGCTCGTGGAGGGCTGCTTTGTCTGCCTGTTTGTCCCGAAAGAGTGCCTGTCTTTCCGCCGAAGCGAGCCCGAGGTCGATGGCTTTGGGGGTGAGGCGGACGTCGGCGTTGTCCTGCCTCAGAAGGATACGGTACTCGGCGCGGCTCGTGAACATCCGGTAGGGCTCGTCCACGCCTTTGGTGACGAGGTCATCAATGAGGACACCGATGTAGGCTTCGTCTCGTCCGAGCGTGAAGTCCACTCCTGTGTCGTGGGCTTTTTGGTGCGCATTGATACCCGCCACGAGACCCTGTCCCGCGGCTTCCTCATACCCTGTGGTACCGTTGATCTGTCCCGCAAAGAAGAGCCCTTCCACCGGTCGTGTCTCGAGTGTGTGCCGGAGCTGTGTGGGGTCGAAGAAGTCGTACTCGATCGCGTAGCCCGGTCGAAGCATGTGGGCGTCTCGGAGGGCGGGGATGAGTTTGAGCGCCTCCATCTGGACGGATAGCGGCATAGAGCTGGAGAAGCCGTTGACGTAGTACTGGGTGGAGTCGGCACCCTCCGGCTCGAGGAAGAGCTGGTGGCTTTCTTTGTCCGCGAAAGTGGTGATCTTTGTCTCTATGCTCGGGCAGTAACGAGGTCCGATGCTTTTGATCTGACCGTTGTAGAGCGGAGAGTCGGCGAGGTGACGCCTCAGGGCGTCGTGGACTTGGGAGTTGGTGTGGGTGATGTAGCAGGAGCGCCGGGGGATCTCGCGGTTGCCGTGACTGTGGAGGAAGCTGAACTTGTGCCACCCCTCTTCTCCTTTCTGTTCCTCCATCATATCGAAGCGGATAGATCGGGCGTCCAGCCTCATGGGCGTGCCGGTCTTCATACGGTCGGTACGGAAGCCGAGTGCGGAGAGCTGCGACGTAAGTCCGTGGCTCGCCGGCTCGGAAATACGTCCGCCTTCGATCATCACTTTGCCCACGTGCATCACGCCGTCGAGGAAGGTGCCGTTGGTGAGGACGACGGCACGTGCGCCGAACTCCATCCCGAGAGCGGTCTTTACGCCCGTCACTCTCCCGTCTTTCAGGGTGAGGGCAGTGACCATATCCTGCCACAGACTGAGGTGGTCTTGGTGCATCAATGTCGACCGCCAGAGATCCGAGAAGAGATTGCGGTCGCTTTGGGAGCGGGGGCTCCACATCGCAGCGCCTTTGGAGCGGTTGAGCATCCGGAATTGGAGCGAGCTCCGGTCCGTGATGAGCCCCGTCTGCCCCCCGAGTGCGTCTATTTCGCGGACGATTTGACCTTTGGCGATACCCCCGATCGCGGGGTTGCAGCTCATCTGGGCGATGCGCGCCAAGTCCATCGTGATGAGGAGCGTCTCCGACCCTAATTTTGCCGCCGCCATGGCGGCTTCCGAGCCGGCGTGTCCCGCACCCACCACTATTACATCGTAGGATGTCTTCATTCTGTATTCTTTGCGAAAAAACTTCTTGGTCACCCTCTCCCTTTTTTATTTTAACCTGCAATTTACCCAAAAGCAAGCACTTGTGCAATTCTTGGGGGCAGCATCAGTGGAGGGTGAGGAGGAAAAGGAGCCCGTAAGACTGCCTGCGGAAAGGATAGTCGTAAGTAGAGACGAGGGGACGGCGGCGGGTAAGCTCGTAGAAGGCGCGCACCGTCAGCGCACGAGAGAAAGCATAATCCGCAGAGCACTGCAGGCGGTGCGTGTCCAAGCCCTGTGTCGCCATCGTCCCGCCGCTCGCGGCAGTGCGTGTCAGGAGGTAGGAGCGGGAATAGAGGTGAGAGAGTGAGAGCGTGATCCTGTGGTCGGCGTCTTCGAAGAGCGGAAAAGGCAGGCGGAAGAGTGCGGGAAAACTCTTGGAGTAGGAGAGAAACCCCGAGACCTCGTAGTCCTGTCGCTCCAGAATCCTGAGCGAAGAGAGCATCAGGGTAAAGCTTCTGCGGCGGTTAAAATGCTCCTTCAGAGTAAGCCCGAAGCGGGTGGTGAGGTTGATGCCCAAGAGCGGATTGAGGTCGTCCGTCAGATTCATCGACGGGATGCCGGAGCTCCCGTCTTTTCCTACCGCAAGATCGAAGAGCGGGACATCGACGAAGCCGTTGTAGCGGTGTTCGAGCTTGAAGGAAGTGAAGCGTTCCTTGAGCCAGGGGACGGAGGTCGTGAGGTCATAGGAGAGCGCCCAATTCGGCAGAAGCGAGGAGAGGGAGGGGAGCGCATCTCTGTCGAGGTGCCCGGAGGATAGGGCGTATGAAGAGAGAAATGCGCTGACGGGAGACCCGGACGAGGCTTCGGAGAGGAAACTGTCGAAGAGACGGGACGAATAGCCGTCCGCCTTCAGAGGATTTTCAAAGAAGCCCTTTAGGCCCACAGCGCTCATCCTTATGGCTCCGCTCCTTCTTACCTCGCCCCCGGAATGGGCATCCAGTGTCGTGTGTCTCTCGGAGCGGTAGGAGAGCGAGAGGACGAGCTCCAGACCCTTCAGCGGTGTCACGGAGAGCGACCCTTCGTACGCACCGCGGGCGTAGAAAGAGGGGGTGTAGCGTCTGTCGATTTGGTCGGGAGAGAGGAACCACTCCTTTTCGATGGCTTTTCGGATTTGTGCTTCCTCAGAGACGAGCCCCAGTTGGTAGAGGAAGAGGCTCGGCACTCCGAAGGCTTTGGATGCTTCGAGACCGAACCCCGGCATCGCACCGCCCGAAGTGTATCGCCCGTGGAGGTAAAAGAGACCGACCTTTGAGCCGGCGCCTTTCGGGAACAGATCCCCGAAGTCGTAGGAGACCTGTCCGTCGGCGACCCTGCGGGAGGTGACGTCATTGCCCGTGAATGCGTGGGAGGTGCGGATGCCTTTCGACCACGTAAAGTTGTTTTGCAGAGAGAGTGTGGCGGAGAGCGTACGGAGCTTTTCTTTCGAGAAACGGGGTAGGCGGAGTGTGACTTCGCCCGTCCCGGTGTACCGCTGCGTCGAGCCGAGCTCGGCAAGAGACCGGAGAATATCGGAGGTGAAGAGCCTGAAGTCATCGTCTTCGTTCCTCAGATGCTGCGCCTCAAAAGGCTCCTCCACGAGTGCTTCCGTACTGCCTGTGAACGCCAAAGCTATTTCCTCCCGTGGCTTGAAGTGAAGCGAGAGATGACGTCTCCACAGCCACTGCGACTGAAGCGAAGAGGACGTAGAGGAGGGGAAAAGGGTTTTGTGGTAGAGCCGATTCCACTCGGAGGAGAGGTTGATGCCGTTGTCCGGAGATGGCCGGAAATCGTAACTGAAAAGGGCGTGCATCTGCCTCAATATGCGGGAGGGATACTGAGGGGTCTTCTCGTCCGAATGCCTCAAGTCGTAGGTGAGGCTGAGGTTGGAGAGCGAGTAGATTTCGGGCTTCGGATCCGAGGAGGTGCGTACTTTACGCCAATTGTCGAGGCGGAGGCGGTATTCTTTTTTTCGACTGAGTGCCCGCTCCCCATCTCGCTCTTTGTCGAAAAGAAGGTCGGTTTGGTCGGGAGAGTAAAGCGGTGTGGAGCCGAACGAAGAGAAGTCCAAGTCCGCCGGAAGAGAGAGATTAAACTTCTCGGGTAGAAACTTGTCCAACCGCCAAGAGGTGCGCACCGAGAGATGCTTCAGGTCTTCAAGCGGGGCAAAGCGGGCGTTTTGGGTCACGGAACCGAATCCCGCAGACGTCATTCCGCCCTCTGCACGTACTCTGAGGAGGTCTGAGAGCCTGAGGTCTCCCGTGGCGAGGAATGCGTCGCCGCCCGTCTCGCGGGAGCCGTCCACGGTGAGTTCGTTGACCCAGACTTCCCCTTTCGTGACCCCGTCTCTATGGGAGCGTATGCCGATGAGGACGGACGAGATCTGCCCCAGTGTGGGGTAGCCTTTCACGAAGAGGCGGTTCGGTCCCTGATATAGCTCGGAGGCAGGGTGACCTATTTCGTCCCGCTCTTGTTTCAAGGCGGGAAGAAGAGAGAGGTCGACGGAGAGGCGGTTTTCACGCGGCCAGACTGTAGCGCCGAGCTCGGTTGGCGAGAGGTGCGTGTAGTCGGCAATGGGCGTCTCTTTGAGGGGCAGACGTACCTCGTAGAAGTTGTCCGTGAAATCGCTGCCGATGCGTACGAAGAGTTCGATGTCACCCGTCCGCAGTGTCTCCTCGGCCTCAAGGTGGGCGAAGAGGGAGAGGGTTCGGTAGTGACGGAGATCCCAGGGGATGGGGTTGTGGAAGACGGCCGTTCCTTGGTCTTTTGACAGATTCTCGAACGACAGCGCCACAGCCTCTTCGTCGGCTCTCAGTAGAGAGACGGCGCCACTTGTGACGTTTCTCTCGACACCGGGAGGCGAAGCGTAAGGGATAGGCGTGCGGGCACCGTCTTCTTCGAGACTGAGGCGGGAAATGGAGGCGGAAGCCGTTCGGAGGTCTTTTTCGTCCAATGCCCGATCAAAGACCTGCCAAGAGGAAGAGACAAACCTCAGGTCGGCAAAGCGGAGCTGGAGCGCCCGACTGAAGCCGCGAAAAGAGAGGCGGAGAGAGCGGACGTCCTCCAAGAGCGGCCTGCCGGTCACGGAGGAAGGTCTGGAGAGCGGGATACGGAACTTGAGCCACCGCACCCTCCGTTTGCTGCCGTCCGGCATATCGACTTCGACGGTACGCTCGGCTATCACGTGAGCCTCCGACATATCGGGTGAGAGCCGCATTTCGTACCGAAAGAAGTCCTCCTCCGTCTCGAGGAGAAAATTGCCGTCGATATCCTCTCTGTCCGGCTCGAGGCTCGAAGCCGCATCCAGCCCCGATACGGTGCGGGGGACAGAGTTGCCTTCGGTGCCGTTGATAGCCTTGTACCGCTCGAGAATCCCGGCAGACACCTGGTCATAAAAAGGATCGAGATAGAAGCGGTAATTGTCGCGGGAGGGGTCTTCTCCAAGTCTTTCGTCAGACGGGAAGCGTACGCGCTCTTCGTCATCGGAGAGACCGTCGAGCCCTCTGTCCTGCCGCTCTATATCCGTGCCGCCCGTTCGGTCAAAAGCATAGACATTCGGCGCTGTGACAGGCACTCGTCCGAGTGGCGTATCGTCATAGGCTCCTGCGCTCTCGAATGAGGCGCGTCCATCCGGAAGAGCGTCTTCGGAGACCCGACCGATGTCGAAAAGAAGCGTACCCTCAGGTGCCGTGGGGTCGAGGCTGTAAGGATCGATGAACCACCCCTCGAGATAGGTCACTTGCGCCTCCCGAAAGTCGTTTACTTGCAGGGCGAACGTTGCCGAAGCCCACGACCGTACCGGGTCGGAAAACTTGCCCTCACCGTCCAGAAGCGCAAGGTCGGAGGCATAAGGCCCCCGCTCATCGGGGTAAAATGAGAAGTTGAGCGTAGGGAGAATCATTTGCCCTAAGAGGTTTCGGTCCCGCGACGGGTAGAGCTCCGTCATCATCCAGTCCCTTACGAGCGGATTGGCGCGCTCCATAGCGTCTCGGACAAGCGACGGGGGCTGCCCTTCCATCCCGTCCCGGGTGAGAATCGGGTCGACGGCAAACCAAGCGAGAAGCCCCCTCCTGTCTTTCCCCTCCGTCTCGTCCGGGAAAGGGTTGCTCCCGAGCTTCCACCCCTGGGGAAATGTAAGCCCTATGAGCTGACCGCTTTGGTCGAAGTCGTCGAGAGAAACGGGTCCTTTAGCGTTATAACCGGAGTGCAGCCGGGCGTAGGAAAGTCCTATGTCCAAGCCGCTCTCTTCCGTCAGTCTCCCGGGGAGCCACTCGTCGAGCAGCGCCGTCAGTGTCGGATAGGTGTCGGAGTACCTCAGGAATAAGCCCCAGAGCGTATTTTTTACCGGTTCTTCGCCCAGTCTGAGCCTTTCGTAGGGCGCCTTCTCGTAGTAGTGCAAAAGTGTGCCGCCTACCGAGAGGGAAGGGGAGAGGAGATAAGAGGCCTCAAGTCCGAGGAGGTTCTTTTCTTTTGCTCTCGACAGCTCCTTTTCCCTTATCGTAACCTCTATCTCTCCGTCCGCCGGGCTAAGCATCCGAAGTGTCCCTTGTGCGTAATCAATCTCGTAATCAACCCCTTCGACGTAAGTCTTTCCGCCCACTGAGGAGAGCGTGACACTCCCGGGGATGAGGTCGGCAGAGCCGAGGGAAATGGTCCCCCCGGACTGTCCGGAAGCCCCCTCCACACGTCCCCTAAGGATGAAGCGGTCACGCTCCGTCTCCTTTCGGGCATCGTATGGTGTGTGGGTGTACAAGCCGGGGTATCTCATACGTTCTGCTTGGGGCACTGTGGCAAAAGGGTACCTTTGGGGCAAAAAGAGCGTACCGCCTCCGGGGACGAAGAGTACCCCGGGGAGATTGTCCACAAGTCCGTCGGAGAGGGTGCCGTCGCCCGAGGCGTTTGTGCGGTCGAGGCCGAAGAGTTTGAGCCAAGGGGTTCCGTCTCCGTCTGCCGGTGCATCCACCCCGGACTTCGGGTCGCGATAGAGGAGCTCCAGCGTGAAGTCCGCGTTAGAAAATTGCGGCAGTGGGTATCCGTTTTTCATCATAAGCGGCCAGAGAGGGTCTTCCGGCACCTTTTGTTCGTCCGAAAGGAGTGCCACTTCCACCTCTCCCCCATCCGAAGAAAACGTCCCCACTTGGTGCGTCTCTCCGTCTAATGTGTAACGGAATGCCACTCCGAGTCTCTGACGTGGGCCGAGCGGCACGCGCAGTGAGAGAAAACCGAGCGCGGGGTTGTAGTAATAAGCTCCCTCCTCCAGTCGCTTTGCGGCGGGCAGCTTGATGAGTGTCGTCCCTTTTGCGCCCGTCAAAGCCCACTCTTTCGATGCCATCACGGGGACTGCGTTCGCCTCGGAGACGTATCCCTGTTCGTTGGTAACCCAGACTTCTATGCGTTCGACAAGGAGATTACTTCGCACGAGGGGTAAGTCCGCGAGTCTCTCGTCGTAGCTCTCGGCGAAACTCTTTAGGAGGAAAAAATGCTGACCGAACTGGTAGTCCGAGCTCTTCCACTCAAACGGCCTCATTCCGCCTCCGCCCGCACCGATGATCATCTTACGCTCCATATCGTGCTGACGGGCGGCTAAGGCGGTCAGCTTGAGCCTGCCGAAATGGAAATCCCCTCTCAATCCGAAGAGATCCGAGCCCGAAGTGATGAGGGGATTCTTGCTGACGAAAGAGATGTGCCCCGCCTGAAGCTTTTCGATCGGGTCGAAGCGGTCGCCCTCATAGGTTAGTTGCAGAGACCGCCTGTTGCGGATCATCGTCGACTGTGTGTTGTACTTCAAGTCGAGGCGGAGGTGCGCTCCGTAGCGCGCTTGCAGCGCCATATTACTCTCGAAAAGGACATCCGCATAGCTTCTCCTTCGCATCGAAGCGGGCAGGGCCGGCGCGTCGTCCTCAACGACGGAGCCTCCTACTTTCAGGCTTGCATCTCCGACTGCCGTAAAGGTCAGTCCGCCCTTGGGCTTGTCTTTCTTTGACTCGCTCTTTGGGGCAAAATCCTCCGGACGGTTCACCAAAAGACGCTCTTCCCTGTACTTCAAAAAGTCCTCCGGACTAAGGACTTTATTCAACCGCCATAGGGCGAGAGAATCCTGCCGGTAGACAAAATAGAGCTTCGTCCTCGGATGATACGCCACCGAGTCCTCTCCCTGTCCTCCCCTCACCTGCCCGTCTGCCACACAAGGGATACCCACTATGAGGAGCACCAATGCCAAGAGCCGTGTACGACCGGACATAAAACCAAGAGCGAATCTAAAGTCTAAAAAAGATGAGGCTGTGGTCAAGTGGTTATGGAGTAGCTTTGCTAAAAGGAAATTAATTGGCTCGCATCATACGCGCTATATCACCGAGCATAGTTGTATCGCAGGTAATAAATAGCTTTCTCTTCACGTGTGACCTCTTGACATTTCTTCCTTTGACAAAATTGCTAATCTTTCTTGTTTCAAAAGCCGAGTTTAGTTGTCGGTGCATCTTTTGTTCGTAAAGATTGAAGAATCCTGATGTCAGGAATGTGATTCATCCAGTCTTTTCTAACCATTTCGTCTTCCATCTCCTCTCTTCTGCGAGCCGATAAGTCGCAAAACTCTTCCTCTTTTTCTATCCCCACAAATTTTCTCCCCAAAAGGTTTGCGGCTATTCCTGTCGTACTACTGCCACTGAAAGGATCCAACACCCAATCCCCCGGATCTGTAGACGCAAGTATTATGCGACTTAACAGACCAAGTGGTTTCTGCGTTGGATGTTTGCCTTGAGACTTTTCCCACCGACCTATAGCTGGCATTCTCCAAACATCTGTCATCTGTTTTCCTTCATTCAGAACCTTCATGAGGTCATAATTAAATTTATGGGGAACCTTAGGCTTCAATCTTGCCCAAATCACAAATTCAGTGGAAAATGTAAAGAATCTTTTGGAGATATTTACAGGTGGGTTTGTTTTTTGCCAAGTAATCACGTTTAAGATTCGATATCCTAATTCCATCAAACACTGAGCGATGGAAAAAATATTGTGGTAGGTGCCGCTAATCCAGATAGAACCATTCTCTTTCAAGTTGTCTCTACACAGTTTTAACCACTTTCGGTTAAAAGTCATAACCTCATCATATCCCCCATTTCTCTTGTCCCAATCTCCTTTATTCACGGAAACAACCTTACCGCTTTGGTATGAAATGCCTCCATTGGACAAGAAATATGGAGGATCAGCAAAAATCATATCAAATTTGAAGGAGATGTCCTGAAGAAGCACAAACGAATCTCCTCTAGCTAAAAGGAAGTCCTTATTTGAGGACCTATAATAATCTTGAACCATCAAAAGATAAAGGAAAAGGTTCTACGATTTAAGGAAATCAATAAAGTTGTATATGGTTGTTAGGTTATAGACTCTGGGGATTTGATTGTAAGCTTCCTCAAGTTTATTTCTAGCTGTTTGCCAAGCTAAACCATCGGTAATCCAGACAAATTCAAAATCAGGCATAGCATTGATTTTTGTAGCTAATTCGGTAAAAGAACGTGCTACTTCATTAAGCTTTGACCCTCCGCTATTGTAAAAGTTAACCTCAATCAGGTAGGTTATCCCCTTTCTTTCTGTAATGAAATCAAAACGTTTAAGGTCATTTCCAAGGCTTTGTGAGAATGCATCCCACTCCTTTGAGTAGATCTCTTTTCGAAATGGGATTCCTTGCTCTTTGAATATTGAGGCAACAACACTTTCCATTAATTCCCCACTTCTATTTTTTCGGGCATTACTATCAAGCCCAACCTCTATGCCAAAAACATAGTCCACAAGATTGGTGATTTTCTTACTTTCAAAAACATCGGATAATCCAGTCTCTTCCAAAAATTGGAGGATCTTTGACGGATCCTCAAAATAGTTTTTTAGCGGAATAAAGCCTCCTTTGGAACTAAGTACCTTAGTTTGTTTAGCTTTTCTTACTGCAATTAATAGATTTAGTACTTCAAATGCTTTTGGATCCCTATTCCAGAGCAAGTTAACTGCTACTTTTAAGTCACTCGCTCCGATTAAACTATTTAATTCGTTAAGGCTTATGGTTATATCTTGGACGTGTTTGGAAACCTTTTTGAAGTCCGTAAAGAAATCGAGCGTGTTATTGGTTTCTACGAGTTGAGACATAAAAAGAGAGAAATCTTTTTCCATAAAAGTATAGTTTAGTTTTAATACACCACTGATACAATTGATTGATTAGTTGTAACATCAAACTTATTATATGTTGAAGCATCCTTTTTTATTAGGGGGTAGTTCCTGACGAGTATCTCAGTAAGTTTGCCTCTTTTAGATGCATTGGCATTGATATTTCTATTTGCGAAAACTCGTTCTACGATATATTTTGAATAGAGCATATCCATAAAATCGTCTTCGACATCATCAACCTTGACTCCATCTGAGTTACTAAGCATAAATGAGTATCCATATTCATCCAATTTGTCGCAAAATTCCCTCAAGCGGATTTGTTCGTTGTCTCCGAAAGCCTCTTTCGCATAGTCGTTAAAATTGGATGTGGCAGATATAGGACGATAGGGGGGGTCAAAATAGAAAAGTGTTCTTTTGTCAGCGAAGTCTATAGTCTTTGTGTAGTCACCTTGTAGAATTTCCACATTCTGCAGAATTTCACTATCTAACCAGATAGTACGATCGTCGCAGATTGTGGGGTTGGAATACCTCCCGAATGGGACGTTAAACTGCCCCTTTCGATTTACTCGGTATAACCCATTGAAACAGGTTCTATTCAGAAATATGAAGAGTCCGGTATTTTCGATTTGAGAATGTCCTTTTTTGTTATATAGTTCTCTCTTGGAGAGATAGTACGCTTTTCTGTCATCGTCGTGTTTGATACTGAGATATTCACGTTCTATTCCTTTCAGGAAAGAGATTAGATTTCCGGGTTCCTTCTTTATTGTTCGGTATGCGGTGACGAGGTCTGGATTAATATCATTGATAATAGCCTTACTTATGTTTTTGTATTTGTTTAACATGTGGAAGAGCATGGCACCGCCACCGACGAAAGGCTCAATATAGGTCGCTTTCTCCCACGAAGAGAAATCGGCAGGCAGATAGGTCTCGAGCTGGGAGAGCAATTGCCCTTTGCCCCCAACCCATTTGACGAACGGCTTGTAGAAAACTGGAGCTGTATTTTTTCGCATATAGTGGAGTTTGTTCGGGAATATCGGTTGTCTTAATCGTATGATGAATCCGGTAATAGATGCTGATGCAAGTTTACCTAAAAAGCGGCACATCCCCAAGGCGGGAGGTGATGGAAAATCTTGGTCTGTATCTCAAAAGCTCGTGGTACAGACCGACGAGAAAATTATACCCAAGCCAAAGACAGGACGAGATACAGACCGAAAAAAGTTTTGTATCAGGTAGGAACAGCAAGTGACCTATAGCACCGGGAATCGCTTCTGAAGGGGACTCTGAAATGAGGCAGGCGGGTGGGTCGAGGGGAGGGGAGAGGGAGGGGTCAGTTCATCAGACGGAGGCCTTGGCGAACCATCTCGTTGACGCTCATATCGGGGTCGGCTTTGACGAGCTTTGCCACGACAGCCTTGGCTTGTGCAGGCGTATAGCCGAGTGCCACGAATGCCTTTTCCGCTTCCTCGTATTCCTCCTTGTGATCCACGGCGGCAGTCGCACCTGCACCCACCGGGCTGATACCTGCGTAGAGGTCTCCGATCTTATTTTTGAGCTCCACGATGATGCGCTCGGCAGTACGGGCACCCACGCCTTTGACCCCTTTGAGCGCGGTGGTATTTTCTTCGGCGATGTAGCGGGCGAGGTCTTTCGGGAGGTAGCTGCTCAGCATCGTGCGTGCCGAAGAAGGACCGATGCCTTTGACCGTGATGAGGAGCAGAAAGAGTTCGCGCTCGAAAGCGTCGATGAATCCGAATAGATCGTGCGCATCCTCTCTGATGGACTCGAAAACGAGTAGCTTCGCAGTCTCGCCCTCTTTCAGACGGGAGGAGGTATTGAGGGACGTATTGAGGAAATAGCCCACGCCGCCCGTCTCGAGGACGACGCTTGTGGGGGTGAGGTCACTAACGGTGCCGCGGATGAATTCGATCATGGCTTCGAGAAGAAGTTAGAGGGTTACTACTTCGCCTCCTTCGTCTGTCCGGTAGTAGCGGATGTAGTCAACTTCGAGGAGGAGAGGCTCGGCGATGGGCGCCGGCTTGCCGACCCACGAGCCGCCCATCTGTGCGGATAGGATGAGGTAAAACGGGTGATTTGGGAAGGGAAACTGATTTTCCTCCTCCGGCTCCAGTCTCGGATACGAAAAGAACTCTTCGCCATTGACGGCAAAAGTGACCGACCGGGTTCCCACCGTGACGGAGTAGAGGTTGAAGTCCCCTTTCTTAAAAGCGTGAGTAGCAAATTTTTTCGGCTCCTCATTGCCGTCTAAAGTGTACTGGGTATGGACTGTGGAGTAAAACACGGAATCGCTATTGAGGTGCTCCAAAAGGTCTATCTCTCCACCCATCGGCCACGAGTCACTCACGGCACCGAGCAACCAAATAGCGGGCCAAAAGCCTTGGTGCTCGTCGTAGCGGGCACGAACCTCGAGGCGACCCTTATGGAACCCCACTTTCCCTTTGGTCCACACGCCTCCGGTCACGAAGGAGGCGGAGTCGGTTGGTTTGGAAGTATTGGGCCGGACTCTCAGCTTTAGGGTGCCGCCACTCACTTCATAGAGGTCTTCCTGAGGGGACATCGTGTTATTCCAGTCCGAGGCTCCTATGGGCGTTTTGCTCCAAATGTCGGAGTTCAGTGTCCCGGTGTCAAACTCCTCCGACCACAAGAGATTGGGATCTTTCTTTGTGCAAGAGGAGAGCGCGAGGAGCACGATGAGCCATAGCATCAGTACATGAGGCAGTCGTTTCATAGAGACCTGGCACTAAGAAGAGAGACCATCGCGCCGCAGCAGCGCGTCCGGTGTGGCAGGGCGTCCCTTGAAACGCTCATAGAGCACTTCGGGATCTTCGGAGTCGCCTTTCTCCAAGATACAAGTGCGGAACCGGTCGGCGGTGGACTTGTCGCGAAGCCCCGCGCGGCGGAACTCCTCAAACGCGTCCGTGTCCAAGATTTCGCTCCACTTGTAGCCGTAATAGCCCGCGGCATATCCGCCGCTAAAGATGTGTCCGAATGAGGTACTCGTCGCGCCCCCTTCCATCTTGGGCAAAAGCCGTATCGGCTCGGAGACTTCGTCCTCCAGCTTTTCGATCTCCTTGGGCAGCTCCTCCGGCCGGCGCCCGTACCACGCCATATCGAGGTACCCGAACCCGAGCTGACGGACACAGGCATAGCCGGCGAGGAAGCGTGCGTTGCGCATAATGGCATCCACCATATCCTCCGGAATCGTCTTCCCCGTCTCGTAGTGACTGGCGAAGGTGCGGAGGAAGTCCGGCTCTCGGAGCCAGTTCTCCATGATTTGGGACGGAAGCTCGACGAAGTCATGGACGACGTTGGTACCGGAGAGGGACGAGAAAGGCACGCGGGTCAGAAGCCCGTGAAGTCCGTGACCGAACTCGTGAAACATCGTACTAACCTCATCAAAAGTGAGGAGAGAGGGCTTACCGTCCGTCTCCGGAGTAAAGTTCATCACAAGGGAGACGACCGGGCGCACGCCATCGTATGCCTCTACGAAGTTCGTCATCCAAGCTCCGCTCTGCTTGCCTTTGCGGGGGAAAAAGTCCGTGAGGAGGGTACCGACGAGGCTGCCGTCTTCGTCCCTTGTGACGTCCCACACCGTGACATCGGGGTGGTACTTAGGGAGTGCGTCATTCTTCCGTATCGATATGCCGTAGAGGTCGTGAGCGAGTCCGAAGAGGGCGCTGACGGACTTCTCGAGTGAAAAGTACGGGCGGGTGGCTTCTTCGTCGTAGGAGAGGGTCTTCTCGCGGAACAGCTCCGTGTAATAGCTCCAGTCCCAAGGCTCGAGGGGGTTAGGTCCGCCGACGGTGTCGGCGAAAGCCTGTACCTCCCGGACTTCTTCGCGGGCTTTGGGCAGATAGGCATCCCGGAGGCTGTCCAGCATTTGGAGGACGGTCTCGGGCTTTTTGGCCATCTTCTCCGAGAGGGTGCATTCTGCAAAAGTCTCGTATCCGAGGGCTCTCGAGATCTCGCCTCTGAGGCGGGCGATTTCGTAGACGAGGGAGATGTTGCTTGTTTCCTTCTCGGGGTCGAAGCACAGCTTGGCTCTGTCGCGAGCCATTTTCTCACGGGTGGGGCGCGAGTCGCAGTACTTCATAATGGCGGTGTAGCTCGGCATCGAGAAGTCGAAGACATAACCGCCGAGACCCTCCTCTTCCGCTTTCTTTTTGGCAGAGCGTAGGGCGCTCTCCGGCAGGCGGGTGAGAACGGAATCGTCGCGGACGGAGAGACGGTAGGCGTTTTGCTCCTTGAGCATATTTTGCCCGAAGTTAAGCGTAGCGACGGCCAGCTGCATCCGTAGATTTTTGAGTTTGCCCCGGACGTCGTCCGTGAGGAATGCCCCACTTCTTTTGTACCCGTCGTAGGAGCGGAAAAGGAGCCTTTTCTCAATGTCGGAGAGGGCGCTTTGGTCGCCTTCGTAGATGGCTTTCACCTTGAGGGCGAGACCGCGATCCATAGCCACTTCGTTTGCGGCTTCCGTGAGGCGTGAAGTGACTTCTTCGCTCCGCTCCATCAGGCTGTCGTCGGCGTCGGCGTGGAGGAGGTTAAAGAAGACGGCTGAGGCGAGGTCGAGCTCTTTGCCGCTCTCCTCGAGGGCGAGGACGGTGTTTCGGAACGTCGCCTCTTCCGGAGGCACTGCCTTTATCTCGTCAATCTCTGCCTTATGCTTCTCGAGTGCCGCAAGGACACGCGAAGCCAGCGTCTCCGCATCTCGGTGTGAAAAGTCCGGGTAAACTCTCTCTTCTGTCATCTATTACTCTTCGTCTATCTTATCGATTCGTCTCTGATGGCGACCGCCTTCAAACTCGGTGGCGAAGAAGACCTTCATCAGTTCGATCCCCTCGTTCAGCGTGACGAAGCGTCCCGGGATGGAGAGGATGTTGGCGTCGTTGTGCCTGCGGACGAGGGAGGCGACTTCTCTGTCCCAAGCAATGGCTGCGCGGATGCCCTTGAAGCGGTTCAGCGTGATGGTGATGCCGTTGGAGGTGCCGCAGGAGGCCACCCCGAAGTCGACTTCTCCGCTTTGGACGGCATAAGCCAGTTTCTTTGCAAAGTCGGGGTAATCGACCGAGGCAAGGGAATCCGTGCCGTAGTCGATGACTTCGACATCGGGGTAAAGGCTTTGGAACTCCTTCTTCAGGTTCTCTTTCATCGGGAACCCCGCATGGTCGGCGGCAAAGCCTACTTTCATTCCTTTTTTCAACATCGTGGTGTCTGTACTTTTTGATTAAAAAGACCGTTTTGGGGAGGTACAGGCCGAAAATGTTTTCCCGGTACGTGTGACGACGAGACGCCGGTCTGTGTCCGAAGACATTTTCGGTCTGTATCTCTTTTGCTCTGTGGTTACTTCTGTTTGTCCAGAAGAAGATGTACCTGCTTGGCGACGTTCTCGGGGGTGAAGCCGAGCTTTTCGTCCAGCACCTTGTACGGCGCGGAGAAGCCGAAGCTCTTCATTCCCCAGACCGCTCCCGTACCTTCCGGCACGAGACCCTGAAGTGTGACGGGCAGACCCGCGGTAAGTCCGAAGCGGGGTACGCCGGGGATGAGGACGGCGTCTTGGTAGGCTTGGGGCTGGTTCCGGAAAACCCCCTCGGAGGGGATGGAAGCGATGTTCACTTCGATGCCTTCGCCCTTGAGGATCTCGGCGCCCGCGACAAGTGTGGAGACTTCGGAGCCGTTGCCGACGAGGATGGCGGCAGGCTGCTTCACGGTAGCGACGTTGTAGCCGCCTTTCTCTATGCGGAGACTTTTTTCGTAGTCGTTGGCGGGCAGGGTCTTGATGTCCTGGCGGGAGAGGATGAGGCCGGTGGGGGTGTCGAGGTTTTCGAGCGCCATCTTCCACGCTACGGTCGTCTCGTGGTTGTCTGCGGGGCGGAGGACGAGCATCGAGTTCTTGCCGGCGTGATTTTGGAGCTTCTCGAGGAGGCGGATCTGTGCTTCCTGCTCCACAGGTTCGTGCGTGGGTCCGTCTTCGCCCACACGGAAGGCGTCGTGCGTCCAGATGTAGACGATGTGGAGACCCATCAGCGCCGCGAGGCGTATGGCGGGTTTCATATAGTCGCTGAAGGCAAAGAACGTGCCGCAAGCCGGGATGATGCCGCCGTGCAGTGCAAGCCCCATACTGAGCCCCGCCATGGTAAGCTCCGAGACACCGATGTTGATGAATTTGCCCGAGAAGTCTCCCTTCACTATAGGCTTCGTCCGCTTTAGGAAGCCGTCCGTCTTGTCGCTATTGGAGAGGTCGGCACTGGAGACGATCATATTGGGGACTTTCTTTGCGAGCTCGCCGAGGACGGCGGCAGAGGCGTTGCGGGTGGCGATGTCCGGTCTCTGTTCGATCGCGGACCAGTCTACGTTTTCGACTTTGCCCGAGAGCCAGGACTTCAGTTCGGTCGCTTTGTCGGCGTTATTTTGCGCCCACTCGTCGAAGTCTTTTCTCCAGTTCGCGATTTCTTCCCGAAGCTCATCCTTGCGCTTGTCGAAGACCTCTTGGACTTCGGGGAAGATGCGGAAAGGATCCTCCGGATCGCCCCCGAGGTGCTTGATGGTTTCTGCCGTCGACGCACCCGCCTTGCTGAGTGGCTGACCGTGCGTGGAGACGAGGTTCTCGAAGGACTCGCCCTTCGCACCGACAGCTCCTTTGCCCATCACCGTATTGCCGATGATGAGGGTGGGCTTACCCTTGTAGTCGATGGCTTTTTTGAGCGCGTGACGGATCTCGCCGTGGTCGTTGCCGTCGATGACGATGACGTGCCAGCCCCAGGCTTTGTACTTCATCTCCACGTCTTCGCTCGTGACTTCGTCCACCTCGGTGGAGAGCTGGATGCGGTTCGAGTCGTAAAACATCACGAGGTTGTCCAGTCCCAAGTGACCCGCGATGCGGCCGGCACCCTGGGAGATCTCTTCCTGCACCCCACCGTCGCTGATGAAGGCAAAGATGCGCTGAGGCACTGCCGTCTCACCGAACTCCGCTGCCATCTTCTTCGCAGCTATCGCCGCGCCTACTGCGATGGCGTGCCCCTGGCCGAGCGGGCCGGAGGAGTTTTCGACGCCGTGGAGGACATCAAGCTCCGGGTGACCCGGCGTGCGGCTCTGCCACTGGCGGAACTGCTTGAGATCCTCCATATCGAGCCTGCCCGTCATACAGAGCACGGAGTAGAGCATGGCACTCATGTGCCCGGGGTCGAGGAAGAAGCGATCCCTCTGGAACCACTCGGCATCGTCGGGATTGAATCTCAAAAACTCGGAATAAAGGATGTAGGCGAAGTCGGCACCGCCCATAGCACCGCCGGGGTGACCGCTCTTGGCTTTTTCGACCATAGAGAGTGCGAGTATGCGCACGTTGTCGGCCCCCATTTGGGAGAGCGCAGGTTTCTTACTCATAGCAGAGAACGTCTTTATGTTGTTGGATTGTCTATATCTGTCAAAGGTCTTTTCTTCCCTCCTCTCTTTAGCTCAAAGGTACCCAAAACTTTCCCGTCTCAGTGTACCGTCACCTGAGTGGCTCCGAACCCGTACTCCCTGAACGAGGCATCCTGAAGGAGGCACCGCGGAAACTCGTGACGGATGAGCTTCTCCACCGCTTCGCGAAGGATGCCTTCGCCCTTGCCGTGGATGAAGACGATCTTAAGCCCCTTATCCGCCGGCTTGCGGTGCGCTTTCATCACGCGCCGTACCTCTTCCAACTGATACTCGAGGATCGCTTTGCTGTCCATACCGGCTGTCGTCTCGAGGAGCTCCGAAGCGTGAAGGTCGACGACGAGGGGTGCGCCTTTCGGCGAAGACGACCCGGGGCGGCGCGCTTCGCCCACCCGGGCGCGGTTCTCTTTCTTAGTGGAACTCTCGTCCCCCTTCGTCATCATCTTTTCCGCGAGTGTGTCCGGGTCGATTTTCTTTGCTTGAAAAGACTTGTCGCCCTCCACAAGCCGGTAAATGATGGCTCTGTCGTCAAAAAAGTCGTTTTCCTCAAAGGCTCCCGCCTTGTAGAACTTACCGCCTTCCACTTTCAGCTCCACGACAAAAGGCTCTTTCCTTGGGAACGTCTCGTCCCGCACGACGGGTACAAGGACGAAAGAACTCCTTGCCCTCCGGTCGAGGTCCGTACCCGGGGCAATGGTATCGATCAGTTCGACTGAGTCGAAGGGGATGACCCCTTGGTATCTCAGCGTCCGCTTCAAGTTATCTTCGCCCGAAGTATAGGTCAGGACGAGGTCGTACTGCGAGTCGTTGACGAGATAAGCTTCGAACCCGCCTTCTTCGCCCGGCTTCTTCCCCTCTTCGGGCAGGAAGCAAAGGTAGGCGTTGACTTTGCCGAGGTGTGCAAGGTCCCGCTTACGGGCATCTTTTTCCTTCGATGCCGTCACAGCCGTCCCGGCGGGTGCTTTTGCCTGTCCGGTGTGGACGGGGACTTTCGGGACTATGGTACTGCCCTCGGTCACCACGACGACTTCACTTATCCGCGCCGGCATCTCGAATCCGGTGTCGTCTTTGACGTAAACGGTGGAAGTATTTTTATCGATGCGGGTCACTTTCCCGCCACCGGTGGCGTTGAGGAAGCGCACCAGGTCGCCTTCTTTCACGGTCATAGTTGTGTGTATCTTTTTCTCTTTGTGCCAAAATAAAACCTCTCTCCCCTCGTTTTGGAGTCCTCGGAGAGGTCTCTTTTACAAAGATACCAAAAGATAGCGCGGCCTAACCGACCGAGTTGTGGCGCTCGGCGGTGCGTAGGATGTCCGAGAAGACGCCCTGCGCGGTCACTTCCGCGCCTGCACCGGCACCCCGGATGACGATGGGGTTCGTGCCGTAGTTCTCCGTAAAGATCTCGAAGCACCCGTCTTGAGCGGTCGTTTGTCCGAATACGGAGTCCACGGGCAAAGACTCTATGCGGCAAAAAAGCTCCGCAGGGTGTCCGTCCCGGGGCATGGTCAGGGAGCCGACATAGCGTCCCACGAAGCCTTCGCGGGGCGAGAATAGGTGCTCAAGGTGTCTCTCCACCTCATCAAGGTGATCAAAAAGGTTGGAGACGGGACCCGTGGCGCACGCTTCGGGGACGAGGCTCTGGACGGTGACGTCACCGAGTTCGGCTGGGAGGTCGAGTTCGCGGGCGAGGATGATGAGTTTGCGCGCCACATCAATGCCGGAGAGATCGGTGCGCGGGTCGGGCTCGGTGAAGCCTTCGGCGACGGCTTTGGGGAGGACGGAGGCAAACTTCTCCCCCTGTGAGAGCGCCCCGAAGATGTAGCCCAGTGAGCCGCTGAAGAGCCCGCGTATCGCCGTCACTTTGTCGCCCGAGAGGTGGAGGAGCTTGAGGAAGTCGATGATGGGGAGCCCGGCTCCGACGTTTGTCTCGTAGCGGTAGGACTTGCGGTTTTTCTCCAGCAGTTCCCTTAGACGGGCGTAGGAGGCAAAGCTCTGGACGTTGCCCACCTTATTGGAGCTGACGAGGTCAAAGCCCGCTTCCACGAGCTCCGGGTACCGGGCTGCCACTTCGAGGGAGGAGGTGTTGTCGACGAGGACGAGATTTTCCAAGTGATGCGCCCGGGCATGGCTGATGATGTCGGAGACCGCGTCCTGGGTTTCCGACCCGTTCTCAAACCTTTCCCGCCAGTCTTCGGGAAGCGTGTCGGTGGGGAAAAAGACCTTGCGGGAGCCGGTCACGGCGAAGATCTCGAGCGAGAGGTTTTTGCGCCGGAGGATCTCTTCGCGCTGTCTGACGACTTGGTCGATGAGGGCACCGCCGACGTTGCCGTGACCGATGACGGCCAGGTGAATCTTGCGGGCGCGGTCGAAAAGCTCCGAGTGCATCACTCCGAGGGCGAGTGGCACTTCTGTCTCGCTGATGAGGAGGCAGAGGGTATTGGTGGGGACGGTGTTATTAAGGAGACGGGGGACGATGCCGTGCCGTGCCAGTGCGCCGTAGGGACGGTCGAATTGTGCGAGCGGCACCCCTATGAGTGCCACGATGGCCAAGCCTTTGACCGCCACCGCGGGCTTGATGAGTCCCGCTTCGATGTCGCGCTCAAACTCTTCGTCAAACGCGCCTACGGCTCGCTCTGCGTCCGCTTCCGCCACGACGAGACCCGTGCCGCGCTCCGAAGAGCCTTGGGAAATGAGGGAGACGGAGACTCCGGCACGGCTCATTGCCCCGAAGATGCGGGCATCCAGCCCCGGGCGGTCTTTCATCTCCTGTCCTTCGAAGAAGATGAGCGCCCGCCCTTTGATCGTGGCGAGTGCTTTCACCTGTTCTTCGCCGTGGGTGGACGAGATCACGGTGCCTTGCTGACGGAGACCGTCGGGGGAAAAGGTATTGAGGATGCGGAGCGGGATGCCCTTTTTGACCAAGGGGTCGACCGTGCGGTGGTGGAGGATGTCTGCACCGTACTGTGCGAGCTCGGCGGCTTCGGAGTAGGTGAGTGCCTTGATTTTGCGGGCTTGGAGGACAAGGTCGGGGTTGGCGGTGTAGATGCCGTCGACGTGGGTGAAGTTGTCGACCCGCTCAGCGTCGAGATACGATGCGAGGAGTGTGGCGGAGTAATTGCTTCCGTTACGCCCCAAGGTGGTTCGCTCCCCACGCCCGGTCTTGGCGATGAAGCCGGTGACGACGGGGATTACTTCCTCCGAGAGGTGTGAGAAATAGCCTTTTGTGCGTCCTTCCGACTCCGGCAGGATGTCGGCGTCGCCAAACGTCTCGTCCGTGACGAAAAAGTCGCCCGCGTCGACGGCACGGGCATTCAGACCCCGCCTGCGGAGGAAGTCGGCGAAGACTTTCACGGAGACGCGTTCCCCGAAGGACAGCACCCGGTCGAGGACTTGGGGCGGGCAGACACCGAGGAGGTTGATGCCCTCCAGGAGGTGCAAGAGTTCGGAGGACTCTTCGGAGAAATCGACGGGGGCGTCCGCCGGCTGCGCAGAAAAGAGCTCACCCACCTTCGCGGAATACCCCTTGCCCTCAAGCGCAAGCTCTGTGAGCTCGATGAGGCGGTCGGTCGTCTTGCCGCGTGCGGAGAGTACGACGACGGGTCTCTCGCCTTTCTCAAACGATTCTTTTACGATTTGGGCGGACTGCTCCAATCCGTCCGGGGTGCCGAGTGAGCGTCCCCCAAACTTAATGATTACCATGGTTCTTTTTCGGTTGCTTTTTTGGTCTGTGATAGGTGACGGCGTGGTACAGGCCGGAAAACTTTTTTCGCCCGTACCCGCGTCTTCTTTTTGGCCCGTACCTCCTTATGCGCCGGTTTCAGTGCTTGACAAAATCTCCTTTACGATCTCCGAGAGCTGTGCGTACTCCATCAGAAACGCGTCGTGACCGTGGATGGAGTGGATGGAGTAGTGTTTCGCACCAAGCGCCCGGGCGAGGTCTTCCGTCAGCGCGTGCGGGAAAAGGAGATCGCTGTCGATGCTGATGAGGGACACCTTTCGGGCAAGGGGGCGAAGCTCCTCCGGGCTGTCCGCGGCGTGAATCTGTCCCGTGAGGTAGGTCATCACTTTATAGGCCTCGAGGGCGAAGCGCTCCTCAAGCCGTCTACCGTGAAATTCGAGCCAGTCGACGATTTTCGGTGTGCCGTCTGCCGTCGTGTCGTCCCCAAACCTTCTGTCCAGACTCTCGGGGGTGCGGTAGCAGAGCATCCCGTGAATCCGCGCGTCGTGCAGGGGGTGCGCTCCCGAGAGGAGAAGCTCCTGTACCCGTGTCTGTGCCAAGAGCCAGGCGTCGGCTTTGTAGTGCGTGGCGATGGGGAGGTACAGCTCTGCGAGGTCGGGAGAGAGAACCGCCATCTGCCAGACGATACCCCCGCCAAGGGAGGCTCCGATGACGGCACGAAGCTTCCGGATACCGAGCGCCTCCACCCCGAGTATGAAGAGGCGGGCGACGTCCTTTACGGTGAAAAGGTCGTGGCGGGGTAGGGGGGCGGACTCGTAGCAGTTGCCGGGGATATTGAAAGCGAGGATGGTGTACGCTTCCGTCGCGATTGCTTTGCCGGGACCGATGAGGTCTGCCCACCAGCCGTCGGGACCTGCTACGGACGAGTTGCCCGTGAGGGCGTGATTGACGAGGACGACGGGACCCCGGCCGAGTGGGAGGCCCGCGAGCTCATAGCTCAGCGGTACCTCCCCGAGGGTGCCGTGCTTCTCGGTCTCGAAGTCTTTGAGGACAAGGGTCCGAATCTCATTCATCTTGGGCTGCTCTGAGGGCTTGGTCAAGGTCTTGCTTGAGGTTTTCCGTATTCTCGAGACCGATGGAGAGGCGGATGAGGTCTTCCGTCACGCCGGCTTTCACGAGATCCTCTTTCGAGAGCTGCGCGTGCGTCGTGCTTGCCGAGTGGACGATGAGGGACTTGGAGTCGCCGAAGTTGGCCACCAGTTTGAAAAGCTTCGTACTTTCCGCCACTTTCTTGGCCGCCTCATAGCCGCCCTTTGGTGCAAAGGTCACTATGACGCCACCGCCGCGGGTGAGCTTCTCATTAGCGAAGGCATAGGCTTCGTGACTCGGGAGCTTCGGGTAGCGCACCCACTCCACGAGGGGGTGATTCTCGAGCCACTGTGCGATCTCGAGGGCGTTTTTGGAGTGCTGCTCCACGCGTATCTTCAGGGTCTCGAGGCTCTTGATGAGCTGGGCGGAGTTGAAGGGCGAGATGCACGTACCGAAGTCTCTGAGTCCGACGGCGACGAGCCAAAAGATGAGCGCGGCGCTACCGAAAGCTTCGGCAAACTTGATGCCGTGGTACGAGGGGTCTTCACTCACGAGCTGCGGGAAAAGACCTTTGGACCAATCGAACTTCCCGCTGTCGATGAGCGCACCGCCGAGGGTAGATCCGTCACCTGCGGCAATCTTTGTCAGTGAGAGAAACTCCACGTCCGCACCCTCATTGAGAGGACGGTAGAGACCGAGTGTGCAGGTATTGTCGGCAAAGAGCGGGAGACCGGCTTCGTGCGCCACTTTCGCAAGGCGGGGTATGTCCACGAAGTCGAGTCTGGGGTTACCGACGACTTCGGCGAAGACGACTTTCGTCTCCGGCTTGATGGCGGCGCGGACGGCTTCGGGGGCGTTGGCGTCCACGAAAGTCGTCGTGATGCCGAAGCGCGGCAGTGTGTGGCTGAGGAGGTTGAATGTCCCGCCGTAGAGGCTGCCGGAGGCTACGATGTGATCGCCGGAGACAAGGCGCGAGAGGAGCGCCGTGGCGATGGCCGACTGTCCGCAGGACGTGGCTACGGCTCCGATGCCGCCCTCAATGGCCGCGATGCGGTTCTCGAGGATGCCGGTGGTGGGGTTATTGAGGCGGGTGTAGATGAGACCTCCGATTTTGAGGGCAAAGAGGTCTGCCGCGTATTTGCTGTTGGGGAAGGCGTAGGCCGTATTTTGGTACAGGGGGACGTTGATGGAGCCGAAGGCATCCGTGGAGGGGTCGAAGCCGGCGTGGAGGGAAAGGGTCTCGAGGGCGTGAGTTTGGTTTGTCGTACTCATAAAATGTAATGTTTGTTTGGTAGGGTTTATTGTTAATGATTGCTTGGTGTCTGATTTTGGCACAAAGAAAAACCGGTATGACGAATTCGTTCTCGTCATACCGGTTCTGTAGCTCTGAAGCTCAGCGTATAGCGCTTTCTTTGCTTATCTCTTTATATCTTGGGAGGAAGTGCGGCTACTCTCGGGTACGACGAAAGGGCGGACATCTGCATAGACATTCGCATCATCATACCGTACATATTTTGAGTAGCGCAAAGCATAGCTCCTTATCGTTTGATCTCTTTTTGTCTCTTTATGAGCAAAACTGTGGCGGGACATCCGCTACCTCGTTTTCTCACGGACAAAGTTACACTTTTTTCTCAAATCTCCAAATACTGTCGTCGGACCTCGCCGGACCTTGTCAGACCTCGTCGGACTTTGTCAGACACAGTCAGACCTCGTCGGACACAATCAGACTACGTCAGTAGCTCCACTTTTGTTTTAGCCCTTGAGCGAGCCCATCACTTTGCTCCAAAAGCCCTTCTTGCGGCGCCTCGTGCGGTACTTCTCCATCATCTCTTCCTGTGTGCGGTCGAGTACGACGTTGGAGTAGGGGGAGACCAGCGGTCTGCCTTCGCTGATCATCTTATAGATGAGTTCCCAGTCGAGCCGGCCGCCGATGTTTCTGTCGTCGATGAAGACGTCCGCTTTGAGTTTGCGGGAAAAAGCCTCGTCGTTCTTTTGCTCTTCCGGATAGTCCCTATTGACGGCGTAGAAAGTAACCCCGTGCTCTTTGCAGTAGTTCACGGCCTCCTCGAGGAGCGCTCCTTCGCGCACAGACCAAAGGATGAGCTTGTGACCGTCGCGGATGAGTTGGCGGAGGACAGACATCGCGCCGGGGATGGGATCGCCGATCTTCGGGTATTTGTGTGTGACGATCGTGCCGTCGAAGTCGACGGCGATGAAGAACGTGCGTCTCGATCCTGCTGAGCCTGACATCAGTCTTTATCGGGAAGAGGGGTTATTTTTTCTCTATCGGGAAGAGGGTTATTTTTTCTCTTTATTCTTGCCGTACCCGTAGCCGTATCCATAGCCATAACCATATCCGTAGCCATAGCTGTGTCCGTACTTGCCGTATCCCTTCTTCGCGTCCACGAAGTCGACGCCGTTGACAAGGATGCTGATGTTGGGCAGCTTTTTGGCATCGGAGAGATAATTGATGTAGTCGAAGTCCTTCTTTTCGGTCTTCTCGGCTCTCGTTACGTATACGGTGGCATCGGCCACGCGGCTCATCACAAGCGTATCCACGACGGGACCGCAAGGAGCGGAGTCGACGACGATGTAGTCGTACTTCTCTCTAAGCTCTGCGAAAATCCCGTCCAGGCGGGAGCGTGAGAGGATTTCCGCAGGATTCGGCGGGATGGTACCGGTCTGGAGCAGCGACAGGTTCGGGTAGCCCTCCACAGGGATCATAAACTCTTCCGGACTGAGCGACGGGTCATTGAGGAGGTCGGTGATACCGAACTTCTTGACATTCTTGATGCCAAACGTGCGGGCAAGCTGCGGGTTCCGGATGTCGAGACCTATCAGGAGGACTTTTTTGTCGAGTGCGGAGAGCGAGATGGCGAGGTTCGAGACCACAAGTGTCTTGCCCTCTGCAGGGACGGTCGAAGTGACGAGGACGACGAGCGGCTGCTTATTGCCCGTGACGAAACTGAGGTTCGTACGGAGGTTGCGGAAGACTTCCGTGGTGTAGTCGTTGCCGTGCGTCTGCACCACAAGCTCGTTGGAGGCATCTTTTTCAAGCTTGGGTACGGAGCCGAGGATGGTGAGCTTCGTGAGGTCTTTGACGTCGCCTTCGTTCTTGATCTTCGTCTGGGTGAGGCGCCAGATGTAGATGATGAGTGTCGTCAGAATAATCCCCAGTAGAAACCCGGCAAGGTAGATGATGGGCTTCTTGGGTGACGAGGGGCGGTCATCCGCAAGAGGAGGATCCACGACGCGCGCACTCTCAATAGAGGCCGCAAGCTGGATGGAGGTCTCTTCGCGCTTGGTGAGCAGCATCAGGTAGAGGTCGTTGCGGATCGCTCTCTGACGCTCGATGTCGCCCGCAAGACGCTCGAAAGCGGGTGCGTCTGCGATGACGCCGGTGTAAGAGCGGTCTTGTGCTTCGAGTCCGGAGAGGGTGATCTCAAGACCCACTTTGGACGCTTCGGCTGCGTCGATGATATTTTGGCGTGCCTTATCAATCACGTTGTTTTGCGCGATCACTTTGGGGTGCGTCTCGCTTGCGGTCGTAAGGAGGTTGGTCCTTTCGAAGATCATCTTGTTGTACTCCTGTACTGCGCCTGCAAGCGACTGATCCTCGAGACCGAGTGTGGACGGTATGAGGGCAAATTGGTTCTTCGAGTTTTTGATGTAGTTCAGCAGGTAGTTGACGGTATTGAGCTTCGAAGTCGTCTCTGCCTTGGCTTTCTGGGCTTCGGCTTTGCCTTGTACGGCCACACCGAGGTCGGAGTAACTGGTCACGCCCTGCTCCTGCTTCACGCCGGCGAGCCTGCCTTCGATATCCGAGAGCTCTTCGCCGATGATCTTAATTCGTTCGTTAATAAACTGATACGTGTTTTGCGCGGTCGCATTCTTGTTGATGGCGCGCTCCCTGTTGTAGACTTGGACGAGCTTGGAGAGAAACTCTTCGCCTTTTGTACGGTTATCGGTCTGTATGCTCATCGTGGCCACGGAGCTCTGCTTGTCCGCGCGTTCGACGGTGAGCTGGCTCTTCATAAGCGCTACGGCGACTTTGAGCGGATCCTTGATGGTAACGTCGAGCGAAGACGGGAGTATGACGGAAGGATCCTTAGGCTTCTGTTTCTCGAAGGTCAGAAGTCCGAAGGGCACCGAATAAGTGCCGGGTATCTTGTCCACGTCGACCGTGTCTCTGGTCTCCTGGAGGGTGATGCGGTATTTCCCTCCGCCTAAGGAAGAGAGTGTGAAAGAGGCATTCTCTTTGAGATGGTCGAGACTGGCGTCGTCGAGTGAGATCTTGAAGGGGAGGTTGCCGTACCAGACCTTCTTGCCGAGGCCGTCTTTGCTGACGACGTCGACGTAATAGCGGGACTCGCGTACGGTTTTCTCCAGCATCTCCCGACTTTTGATGAGCTGTATCTCATTATCGATATTGACGTTGGAGACTCCGGTGGCGACTTGGGCGAGGAGATCATCTGCGGTCTGCAGCCCCTGCTTGTCCTTTTCGTCCATAAAAAGGATGGAGGTGGTCACCGGATAAAGCGGTCTCTGAGTGGAGAGGAAGAGCCATGCCAGACCGAGGCACAGGACTATCGCCCCCAAATAATAAGGCCAAAACTTGAGATACGGGAGGACGAGATCCAGGAGGTTGAGTTCGTCGTCTTCTTCTGTAAGTGCTCTATTGTCTTCGAAATCGGCGTTTCCTAAAGCCATAATGTTCTATTCTGTTGTGTGGAAGGGGCGCAGTCGGTCTCGCCGGTTTATCGGAGGACTGTAAGCAGGATGTTTACGAGACTGAAGCCCAAGGAGGCAATGGACACCCATATCGTCGTCCCGCTGCTGATGGAGCTTGAGGAAGCGATGGCGTCGTTGGGAACCACGTAGATCACGTCCCCTTGCTGCAGATAATAGTAGGGCGAAGAGATGATTTCCGGACTCTTGAGGTCGAGCGTGACGATCTCTTTGCTGCCGGAGGCATCTTCCCTCAAGAGGCGCACCTGGTCGCGCTTACCATAGATCGTCAAGTCACCTGCGTTGGCGAGCGCCTCGAAGATGTTCACTTTGCCGTTTGCTGCCGTGAAAAGCCCGGGTCTCTTTACTTCCCCGATGACCGAGTAACGGAAGTTATTAAGCGACACGGTTACGGTGAGACCGGGGTCGTTGACGAACTTGCCGACCGCGCCCTTGATGGCTGCTTCGGCTTCCCTCACCGTCAGACCGCCTACTTTCACCAGACCCACGACGGGCAGATTAGCCATACCGTCGTTGTCCACGAGATAGGAGCGCTGCTGAGACTGGAGGGTCATATAATCTTGATTGGGAACCCACAGCATACCGTTGAAGGGCGCCACAGACTCGGGGTTCGTGGACGAAACCAGCATCCCGATGAGGTCTTTGGGCTGGATTTTTGCATCCTGCAGCCCTGTGCTTGCCACTCTCAGCTCCCGGTCAACGGTCTGCATATAGGCGACGTCCTTGGATGTCGCACATCCGGCAATCACAAGCGCAACGACGGCAAATAGTGCCATTGCTGCCATTTGAAAATTTTGTCTCAACCTCATATCAGTCGGGTATGTTTCTGGTATAAAAACTGCAAGAATAGCTCTCTTGAGGGCATACTCGCGATGCCTTTGGCGCAAATATACACTTTTTTGCCATAGAGATACCTATAAAAGGGGAGCGGACAGCCTTAATTTGGCTTTTTTGAGACACAGACCAAAAAGAAATCCCCGGCTTGTATGATCTTCCTCTGAGATACAGACCGGGGAATTATTTTCGGTACGGCCGAAATTAGTCGGCAATTAGGAGTGAAGAGTGCGCACTTTCGGGGTGCTCTAATCTCCGGGCGATTACGTGTTTGGGACGTAACTGCCGTGACTTAGAGATTGTCTTTCTCGATGTCCTTAAAGTAGTTGTACGTGCCGACCTTGATTTCGTCGCACGCTGCTTCGTCGACGACGAGGATGCCTTTGGGGTGAAGCTGAAGTGCGGTGACGGTCCACATTTGGTTCACGGCGCCTTCGATGGCTTGGCTGACGGCACGGGCCTTGGCGTGACCATTGGCGAGGATCATCACTTCGCGTGCGTCCATCACTGTGGCAACGCCGACGGTGAGGGCGGTCTTGGGGACGAGGTTGAGGTCACCTCCGAAGAAGCGCGAGTTGGCAATCACGGTGTCCGTCGTCAGCGTCTTGATACGGGTGCGGGAGCCCAGTGAGGAGCCGGGTTCATTGAAGGCGATGTGTCCGTCGGGACCGATGCCGCCGATGAAGAGGTCGATCCCGCCGATGGCTTCGATTGCGGCCTCATAGTCGCGGCACTCTTTCTCGAGGTCGGAGGCGTTGCCGTTGAGGATGTGGGCGTTTTCGGGCTTAATGTCGATGTGGGAGAAAAAGTTCGTCCACATAAACGTGTAGTAGCTCTGTTCGTGATCCTTGGGTATGCCGATGTACTCGTCCATATTGAAGGTGACCACGTTCTCGAAAGAGACTTTGCCCGCCTCGTGGAGGCGTATCAGTTCCCTGTACATACCGAGCGGCGTGGAGCCTGTGGGCAGACCGAGGACGAAAGGTTTGTCCGCTGAGGGACGTGCGGCTTTGATGCGTTCGGCTACGTGGTTGGCGGCCCATTTGGCGAGCTGCTCCGTACCCGGTTCGATGATTACTCTCATAGCTTGTTGTCGGTGTTTGTATGTGGTAAATTTTTCTTTTGTCTCTGTATGGGTCGAAAAATCACTTCAGGACGGCTTCGGCCATCCGACGACCAAGCTCCCAGAGTCTTTCGTAGGCTTCCTCGTCGGCTTTCCCGATGGTGATGACGGGTTTGGCTACCTCCTGCCACCCAAACTCTTCAGCCAAGGGCGCGAGCTTGTACTCCACGGCGCCGTTCCACGCTCCGGAGCCGAAGGTGGCGAGGATATGCCCGGGGATGTAGCGGGTCTTGATCTTCTCCACGAGGGAGGCAATGGGCGGCCAAAGCTCCATATTGTACGTCGGAGAGCCGAGGATGAGACCGTTGTAGCGGAAGAGGTCGGCCAGAATGTAGGACGCATTCGTCATACCGGTGTGGTACATACGGATGTGCTTGACGCCGTGGTGCGAGAGGGACTTGGCGATGACTTCGGCCATCTCTTCCGTGCAGCCGTACATAGAGCCGTAAGCGATGACGACTCCAGGCTCCGTCTCGTACCTGCTGAGCTTGTCGTAGAGGGCGATGACTTCCGGGATGTGCGACCGCCACACGGGACCGTGCGTGGAGCAGATGGTTTTGATCTCGAGGCCCGAGGCTTTTTTGAGCGCGTTTTGGACCTGGCGACCGTATTTGGCTATGATATTGGCGTAATACCTATAGGTCTCGGAGAGAAAACGGTCGTAGTCCACTTCGTCGTCGAAGAGACCGCCGTCAAGCGCTCCGTAGCTTCCGAAGGCGTCGGCGGAGAAGAGGACGCAGTTCTCGGGGTCGTAGGTGAACATCACTTCGGGCCAGTGCACCATCGGCGCGAGGTAGAAGCGGAGGGAGCGGCTGCCTATGTTCAGCTCGCCATTTTCGTCCACCACGACGACCGGTTCCTGCTGTCCGTGGAAGGCGTTCAGCATCGGCAGCGTCCGCTTATTCACCACCATCTTCACCTCCGGGTGTCTCTGTCTGAGAAGGGCGATGGAGCCCGCATGATCGGGTTCCATATGGTTGATGATGAGGTAATCGAGAGGCTTACCGGAGAGGAGGTAATCCACCTTGTCCAAGAAACTTTCTGCATAGGCCGAGTCCACCGTGTCGATGACTACGGTCTTTTCGTCCTTTATGAAGTAGGAGTTGTAGGCGACACCGTCCGGGATGGGCCAGAGGTTCTCAAAGAGCGGCTTGGTGCGGTCGTTCGTGCCGAGGTAATAGGTCGTGCTGTTGATTTGGGGAATGACGGGTTTCATATCAGTTGTTTGTCGACGGGTGTTTTGGCGTTGAAGCTGTACCAGACGGACCAGATACCGAGCAAAATGAACGGGATGCTCAACCACTGACCCATATTCAAGGACATATCGGCTTCAAAAGCCACTTGGTCGTTTTTGAGAAATTCGATAAAGAAGCGGGCGGTGAAGATGAGGATCATCGAGACCCCGAAAATAAGACCGGTGTGCTTGTAGGCCTCCTTTTTCCAATACATCCACATCGTGATGCCGAAGATGGCGAAGTAGCAAAGAGCCTCATAGATCTGTGTGGGATGCGAGGGGACGGAGAATATGGGCTCTGCAAGCCCTGCACTCCACGCACGGACGTTTTCGATGAAGCGGAAGCCCCAGGGGAGGTCTGTGGCGTGTCCGTAAATCTCGTGGTTCATCAGGTTGCCGAGGCGGATCATCCCGGCCGCGAAGCCCACGGGGACGCAGACGCGGTCAAACGTCCAGAGCATACTCTTGTGCGTATAGCGCTTGGAGTGAAAGTAGATGGCGATGACGATACCGAGTACTCCGCCGTGGCTGGCGAGACCGCCCTGCCAGATCTTGAGGATCTCGACGGGATTGGCGAGGAAGTACTCCGGCTCGTAAAAGAGACAGTGACCGAGGCGCGCGCCCACGACTGCTCCGATGAGTACGTAGTAAAAGAGCGAGGTGAACCACTTCTCCGGCAGTTTCTCTTTTTGCCAAATCTTGTCTACTATAGAGGGTCCCACGACCACGAGACCGAGGGCGAAAAAGAGACCGTACCAGCCGACGGAGGGACCGCCGAGGTCAAGCAGTATGGGGTCTACTGTCCAAGTGACGACGTTAAGCATTTCGCGGACGTGAATTTAAGGGTTTTGTTTGTTTTGAAAACTTCGCTTTGCAAATATACCGCTTTTTGACAGTTTTGAGTTCGAAGTTTGGATTTCGGAGCGTAAAAAAGAAAAGGACGGCGGTGTCGAAAGGGCTTTCGGCGAG